>JAPLYW010000015.1 GCA_026395335.1 Candidatus Shapirobacteria bacterium | reverse complement strand
TTTCTGTTTCGCCAAAACGATCCTGGCTACCTAAAATAACAGTAATAATTCCCCGATTATCTCTTTCTGTATAACCGATTAAACATTCACCAGCTTCCTCTGTCCAACCGGTTTTTAAACCTTTCATTCCCGATAATTTATCTAAAAGTTCATTAACATTATAAAGTTTATGTATTCCCCTACCGGTAATATCGCTAATCATAATTTCTTTAGTCGAAACAATTTGTCTCAAAGTTTCATTTTGTAAAGCGTAAGCTGCTAAATGGGCTAAATCCAAAGCTGTAGTATAAGAAAAATCTGTTAAAATTTTACCCTCTTTATCGCTATCCAAACCAGTCGGATTAGCAAAATAAGTTGATTTAAGATTCAAAGCTTGAGCTTTTTGGTTCATAGCATCAACAAAATTTTTTTCACCGCCAGGATAATTTTGAGCTAAAACCAAAGCAGCATCATTACCTGAGGCAACTAATAAACCATAAAGTAAATTCCTAACTGTCATTTTTTCTCCTTTTATTAAGTCAATCCCTTGACCATTTTTTTCGATTGGACCAACTGTTAAAACATCTTTTAGAGAGTAATTGTCAAAAACAACTAAAGCTGTCATTAATTTAACTGTTGAAGCTGGTAAAACTCTAAGCTGCTGATTACGACTTTCTAAAACTACGGCTGAATCATGATCAATAACTATTAAAGCTCTTGCCGTTAAATTCGGCATCGATATTTTATTTAAATTAACCGGATAGTCAGCAGAAGGTGGTAGGGAAAAATTCAAATCACGAATTGGTGAAAATTGATAATTAGTTTGAGCAACAGCATACCAATTCTGTCCGGGAACAAAGAAAAAAAGAAAACAAAGAAAAAAAAGAAAAGCTCGTTTAACTTTCAAAGAAGAAATTTTACTTTTTTTTGACATCCTTTTGAGTTGGAGTAATTTGAATCCCTAATTCTTTCAATTGTTCTTGATCAACTTCTGAAGGAGCATCCATTACTGAACTTTCACCTGAAGATGTAACCGGGAAAGCAATAACCTCACGTATTGAATCTTCATTATTAAAAATAGCAATTAATCTATCTAAACCAAAAGCTACTCCACCATGCGGAGGAACACCATATTCAAAAGCTTCAAGTAAATGACCAAATTTATTTTTTATTTGTTCTTTTTTATGACCTAGAATTTCAAAAATTTTTTCTTGAAGCTTAGCATTAGTAATTCTGATACTTCCACCGCCAACTTCTGAACCATTACAGACTAAATCGTATTGCCAAGAACGGACTTTCTCAATTTCTCCGTTTTCAAGAAATTTAAGATCTTTAGGGTTTGGCGCAGTAAAAGGATGATGAGAGGAATCCCAACGTTTTTCTTCTTTTTTCCAACTGAAAAGCGGTTGATCAATAACAAAAGCAAAAGCTAAAACATCATCTTCTTTTTTTTCTCTTAAATCAAATTTATCATCACCGTATTTTTTCATTGCTTCTTGATAGGAAATTCTAGGAAAAGGTTTCTGATAAATTTTCTTACCATAAGCTTCTACTAAATCAATCATTAGTTTCTCAATTAAATTTAAAATATCTTCTCTTTCAACAAAAGACATTTCAATATCAAGCTGGGTAAATTCTAATTGACGGTCAGCTCTTAAATCTTCATCACGAAAACAGCGAGCAATTTGGAAATATTTTTCCAATCCAGCTACCATTAAGAGCTGTTTATACTGCTGTGGAGATTGAGGCAAGGCATAAAATTTTCCTTGTTGGAGTCTAGAAGGAATGATAAAATCACGAGCTCCTTCTGGAGTAGATTTAGTTAAAATGGGCGTTTCAACTTCTATAAAACCTTCATCATTAAACCATAAACGGACAGACTTAATGAATTGATGACGATTAATAAGATTTTTTAATAACCGCGACCGGCGTAAATCTAAAAAACGATATTTTAAACGTTTTTCTTCATTAATCTCATATCCATCGGTTTCTATAGGAAAAGGCAATTCTTTAGACTTGGCTAAAATATTTACTTTTTCTACCTCAATTTCTACTTCACCAGTGGCTATTTTATCATTAGTCATGTTTGCTGGACGTTTTTTAATTAGACCTTCGACTTCTATCACATATTCTGAACGTAAATTACCTAATTTTTCATCACCAACAATTTGAACAAGGCCAGTTCGATCACGCAAATCGATAAAAACCATCTTACCATGATCACGACGGGTATTAACCCAACCACAAAGGCGGACTTTTTCACCGATTTTTTTTGGAGTATCTTTAATTAAAGTTCTTTCCATAAAAAATTTAATTATTAATTAATCTTTACTTATTTTAACTGCTGTGGATGTGTTTTGCAATCTTACGCCGTGCCTGTTGGGTCATGACAAAATTAAGCCAATCAGTTGAGGGTTTCTTTTTATTTTTATCCGTCAAAATTTCCACCACCTGACCGCTTTTAAGTTTAAAATCTAACCCTACCATACGCCCATCAACTTTAGCTCCGGCACATTGATCTCCTAAATCAGAATGAACCGCATAAGCAAAATCAACCGGTGTCGCATCAGCCGGTAAATCATAGACATCACCTTTAGGAGAAAAAACGAAAATTCGATGATTAAGAGCATCAAATTTTAAAGAATCCAGAAATTCTTTAGAACCAACAATTTCCTTTTGCCATTGAACTAATTCATTAACCCAACTCATTTTTTCTGTTGGAGCAAAAAAACCAACTTTAATTTGAGGATTATCAACTTTTTTCATCTTCTGTTGGGCATAATACCAATGAGCAGCAATTCCGTTTTCCGCTTCCTCATGCATTTTTCTGGTTCTGATTTGAATTTCAATAATTCGACCACGGGCAAAAACATTAGTATGAATTGATTGATAACCATTAGGTTTTGGCTGAGCAATAAAGTCTCTTACTCCCACTGAAGGAACAGGTTTATAAAGATTATGTATTAGACCTAAAGCAATATAACATTCTTCGATAGTATTAACGATAATCCGCAACGCCATCAGATCATAGATTTTATTAATATCTTTATTAACTTTCGGACGGTAAAGCTTTTTAAATAAACTATAAAGATGTTTTTGCCGACCATTAACTTGTGCCTTAATTCCTTTTGTAACTAAATTTTTTAAAACCTCCCGTTTAAAATCTTTAATATCTTCACTAGCTTGTTTATAATAAGAAGCTGTTTGTTTTTTTAAATGTTTATATTTTTCCGGCTCGGCATAGGGAAAAGCCATATCTTCCAATTGCCCCTTGATTTCTCCCATACCCAAACGCTCAGCCAAAGGAGCATAAACTTCTAAAGTTTCTTTAGCAATCCGTTTTTGTTTTTCTAACGGCAAAACATAAAGAGTTTTTAGATTATGATAACGATCAGCTAGTTTAACTAAAATAACTCTTAGATCATGAGCCATTACCACAATCATTTTTCTTAAATTTTCCACAAAAATATCATCGTCTGTACCTCTTAATTTAATTTCTCCAATTTTAGTCACCCCATTAACCAATTGAGTAATATCTTTACCAAATTCTTTTCCCAAACGTTCCAAAGTAACACCTCCATCTTCCACCACATCATGAAGTAAACCAGCCATAATCGAACCAGCATCCAAATGCCAGGAAACCAAGATTTCCGCCACTCCTAAAGGATGAACGATAAAATCCTTACCATTAATTCTTTTTTGACCTTCATGAGCTTTTTGGGCAAAAACAAAAGCTTTTTCAATCAGAGTAACATTCTCTATAGATTGATAAACTTTAATTTTATTTAAAAGGTTTTTAAATCTTTCGGTCATTTTAATTTTGTTTAAAAGGTTTTTAAATCTTTTATTTTCAACTTTAAATGTTTTTCATTATGCCATTCGTCTAAAAATAATTGATAAACTAAATCAATTTTTTTATCCGGGTTTAAATCTGAATAAAATTTTCCAAGATTAAAACCAATCCCTTCAAAAATTATTTTGCCACTTAAACTTCTTAATTTCAAACTTAAATGCTGTTTTTCTTTACCGACAATTCTGGCATCAGCCATTTTAACATCTTTGGTTAAAAAAACTGGTTGAGGATTACCTTCTCCAAAAGGCTCAAATTTAGCAAGATCTTTATAAAAATCAAAAGTTAAATTTTCCAAACCTAATTCTAAATCAACTCTCAAAGTCGGTGAGAGCTTTTGACCTTTTAATTTTTCTTCAGCCAAAAGCATCAGTTTTTCCTTAAAAAGAGTTATTTTTTCGGTTTCAATGGTAAAACCAGCAGCCTTAGGATGTCCACCGTGAGGTCCTAAAATTTCCGCACAGCTTCTAACCGCCTCAATTATATTAAACTCATTAATGGAACGGGCTGAACCTTTGGAAAACTTTTCTCCCCGAGAAATTATAACTGCCGGTCGATAAAACTCTTCCATTAATTTACCAGCTACTAGACCAATAACTCCTTCATGGAAAGAATTATGATCAATAAAAATTAAAGATTTTTCTTGGTCTTGTTTCAACCAAAGATTGCGAGCATAAATCGTCATTTTCCCCATTAAAGATTTTCTTTCTTCGTTTTTTTGATTAATCTTTTGAGCCAAATTAATCGCCTGATCTTCATTGAAAGTACAAAGTAGTCTCAAAGCTTCCATAGGATCATCCATACGGCCAACGGCATTTAAGCGCGGGCCAATAATATAACTAACCTCAAAAGTATCAATGGTTTCTTTTTTTAAACTAGCAAAATCATATAAAGCCAAAAGGCCTGGGCGTTTAGTTTTCTGTAAAAGCTTTAATCCGTATTTCATTAAACAGCGGTTTGGACCAAGTAAAGGAACCATATCGGCAATCGTCCCTATTGTTACTAAATCTAAACCTTTTTCATTTTTTTCTCCTTTAAAAATAAAAAATAATTCTTGCGCCAGAAACCAGGCCACACCGCAACCGGCTAACTGAGTCGTATGAATAATCGCTAAAGCTTTTGGTTTTTTGTCACTTAAAATATGATGGTCGGTGATAATGACATCAATACCGAGTTTATTGGCTTCTCTCACTTGCTGATTAGCAACAATACCCTGATCAACCGTAATAATCAAGCCAACTCCTTCCCTGGCTAATTCTTTAATTTTTTCAATCTTTAAACCGTACCCATCTTCTCTTCTTGGAATAAAAGGCAATACTTGAGCTTTTAAGTTATGAAGGGCTTCCCATAAAATCGCCGTCCCAGAAAGACCATCAGCATCATAATCACCATAAACAATAATTTTTTCTTTTTTTTCAATCGCTTTTTGAATTCTTTTAATTGCTTTCTTCATCTCTGAAGGATCAAGCCCGACTTCCTTTAAACTTAATTCTTCAGGCTTTTTGGGATTTAAAAAATTATCAATTTCTTTTGGGGTTTTCAGACCACGATTTTTCAGAAGAATTTTAATTATTTCTTCATTTTTGAATTTTGTTTTTTGCTCTTTGATTTTAGCTAAAATATGCCACTTCATTTTAAAACAAGGGTTTCCTTATTTTGAATCTTCGAAAAACAAGGGTTTCCTTATTGTGGTAAAATTATACTACATTTATAAGCTCTTTTTTTAAAAGATAAAATATAATTAAAATGAGAATTAATTTACCGCCATTTGTTAAAGAAATTATTAAAAAATTTTTGGAAAATAATCAGGAAATTTATATTGTTGGTGGAGCCGTTCGTGATTTAATGATGGATAAAACAATTCATGATTGGGATTTCACTACTAATGCCTCACCAGAAATTATCTTAAGTCTTTTCCCTGATGGTTTTTATGATAATAATTTTGGCACCGTCGGTATTATTAATCCTGTCGATGAAAAAAACCTGCCTGCCGATAGGCAAGGGAAAACCTCCAGTGTCAAAATTCCAGTTTACGAAATTACCACTTTCCGTAAAGAAATGGGATATACTGATGGTCGTCATCCAGATAAAGTCAGTTGGGGAAAAACTTTAAAAGAAGATTTAATCCGCCGCGATTTTACGATAAATGCCATGGCTTTAAAACCAATTATTGATGATAAAAAAAATATTATTAATTTTGAATTAATTGATCCTCATCAAGGACAAAAAGATATTAAAAATAAATTAGTTAAAGCCGTTGGTAATACTCGAGAAAGATTTCAAGAAGATGCTTTGAGGATGTTGCGAGCCATACGTATTACTACTCAATTAGGTTTTTCAATTGAAGAAAAAACTTTCCAAGCCATTAAAGATAACGTTAACCTTTTAGATAAAATTAGTGCCGAAAGAGTAAGAGATGAGCTATTAAAACTTTTATCCTACCCTTTCGCTGCTGATGGTTACTTGCTTTTACGTAATTCCGGCTTAGCGGAAAAAATTTTACCGGAAGTTGAAAAAGGTTTTGGTGTCGAGCAAAAAAGCCCAGGCCGTCATCATATTTTGGATGTCGGTAATCATTCAGTCCAATCTTTAAAATCATCCAAATCAATCGATCCCATTGTTAATCTGGCTATTTTACTTCATGATGTAGGCAAACCAACAGTTGCCCGCGTCCAAAAAGATGGAGTAATCACTTTTTATAATCATGAAATGATTAGTGCTTCTTTGGCAAAAAATATTGCTGAAAAATTAAGACTTTCTAAAATTCAATCGGAAAGATTAATAACTTTAGTCCGTTGGCATCAATTTTCAGTTGATGAAAATCAAACCGATAAAGCTATTCGCCGCTTTATCAAAAATGTTGGCAAAAAAAATATAGAAGATATGATTCAATTGAGAACTGCCGACCGATTAGGCGGCGGTGCCAGAGAAACCTCTTGGCGTATGGAGCTTTTCAAGAAAAAGATTATTGAAGTCCAAAAAGAGCCCTTCCTGATCACTGATTTAAAAATTAACGGATTAGATATTATGAAAACTCTTAAGATCACTCCAGGCCCATTAATCGGCCAACTTTTAAACCAGCTTTTTGAGGCTGTGGTTGATAAAAAAATTAAAAACGAAAAATCAGCGCTTCTTAAACATCTTAAACAAATCACTAAAGATATTAAATAAGAATCTGCCTTCGGCAGAACCTTGTTTCTCTCCGCCAGTTGGCGGATCGAAATAAATAAAATTTATGAGGATTATATGATCTTATTTTTTTGAGGTATTTACAATAACTTTAGCGGGTTGACGACGGGATTTCTGATCAAGAAAGAAAGCTCCCAAACCAACTGTGGTAAAAACACAACCGGCAATGCCATTTATTCCCCAAATAAGACCTAAGGCAAAATAGATTAAAAGGCCAAGAGCTAAAACCCAACCCCAGGCTTTCTTTTCTCCTAAAATTCTTCGGCCTAAAGCAAAAGCCGTAAAAATTTTGGCAAAATAAATCAAAACACCAAAAAGAGGCAAAACAATAAAGATAAAAGGGATGCCAACTAAACTAATAGCTAAAAAGATAATGATAAAAAGAAAGATAATCGGCATCAACAATCCCCAGCCCAAACAAGCCCAAAATCTGGTACGGATAATAACCGCCATGTTTTCCATTCTCTTGGAGAAAAAGTAAAGGAAAATCAAACCAAAAACTAAGGCCATTAAAATGGAAACAAAAGCAAAATAAAGACCTAAACCATAAAGACCAAAGAAAACCGGTATCATCTTAGCTGGTTTCCAATTAGCCCAATTATTACTATTATTAGCTAATGGCTGATAAACGGTCTTACCCATAACCACGGCTCCTTGAACTATTTGAGCTTCAGTTTTAGCTTGATAATCCAAATCACCTAAAATTTTAGCTTTAGCATCTAGAATCAAACTGGCCATTGAGCCCTGAACATTGCCACCAACCGTCGAATTGATATTGGCTTGGTTGGCATAAATCCGGACATCTTTTCCAACTAAGCCATTAACTTTAATATTACTACTAAAACCAAGCAAACTACCTTTTATTTGGGCTTTTTCATCAATAAAAACATTACTACCTCCAACCGTTACATTTCGACCGACCAAACCATTAATAGTGACTGTCCCTCCGCCAACCCGCATATTACCGACAACTTCACCGTTAACCACAATATTACCGGAACCGGCAATCAAGTCTCCGTTGATTTTGCCATCAACATTAATATTGCCACCAGCGGCAAAAACATCACCATTAACTAAACCACTAATATTGACATCAGAACCAGCCGCAAAAAAATCATGATTAATAACTTCACCTTTTTTAACCTCAACAATTTTTGTGTTCGAAGAGTCAGTTGCCTGTTTATCAGCTGCTAATGTTTGGGGAACAAAAAAGAAAGAAAGGCCTAGGAAAAAAGATAAAAAGATGGCTATTTTTTTCATCATTTTAATGATAAAGATAATTAATTAAAAAGTCAAATTTTTAATGCTTTTTTCTTTGGGCTAAATTTTCCCAAAGAACCAAAAGCGGGGCAGCGGTAAAAGTTGAAGAATAAGTTCCGGAAACCGTGCCAATCAGCAAAGCTGCCACAAACCATTTCACTGTCACCCCGCCCAACAAAAGTAAAGCAATCAGCATAAAAATAATCGTCAAAGAATTATTTAAAGACCGCGACAGTGTTTCCGTAATCGCTTTATTAACTAACGATTCAAAATCAACTTTGGGAAATAATTTTTGTGATTCCCTTATCCGATCATAAACCACGACGGTATCATGGACAGAGAAAGAAAGAGTTGTTAAAAGCGCAGTAACGAATAGAGTATCAACTTCCACTCCCAAAAAATAACCTAATAAGGAAAAAGATCCCAACATAACAAGACTATCATGAAACATGGCCAAAATTGCACAAATACCGAATTTATTATTTTTAAAACGCCAGCCAACATAACCTAGAATAAAAGCGGCTGCCAAAATTATCGCCACAATTGTTTTAGTCAAAAGTTCTTTGCCTAAAGTCGGACCAACCACTTCAAAACGGATTTCTTCAGGTACTTGATTAAATTTTGCTGATAAAATATTTTTAACTTCCGCAGCTTTCCCCTTTTCCAAACTTGGCATCCGTAAAAGATAAGTATTATTACCTGATTCCTGAATTGAATAAACCTGAAAATCTTTTTCCGTTAAAGATTTTTGCAAATCTTCAATATTTACTGGCGAGGAAAATTTATATTCCAGCAAACTACCACCGGTAAAATCAATACCTGGTTTTAAACCAAACATAAATAAAGAAACCATACCAGGAATAATCACCAAAGCGGAGATTAAAAAATAAAACCATTTAAATTTCATCCAGTTAATCATTTTTATATCCTTTTAAAATAAGAAACTTGTTTTTAGAAAAATCGAAATAAATGGTTTTGTTTCTCGAAGACTCGAAATAGAACCATTTATATTTCATCCACTTTATCATTTAATTTTTTCCTTTCGGTAAAAAGTCCTTATTAAGGTTCTCGTTACCACAATTCCAGTGAACAAACTTAAAACTACTCCTAAAAACAAAGTTAGAGCAAAACCTCTAACCATTCCTGAAGAATTCAAGAATGACCAGTTAAAGGGATTAAAAAGAATAAAACAAGTAATAATAGTACAAACATTGGCATCGCGAATAGAATCCCAAGCCCGACCGAAACCTAATTCCATAGCGACTGCTCTACTTTTACCGGCCCTTATTTCTTCTTTCATCCTCTCAAAAATCAGGATATTAGCATCAACCGCCATGCCAATGGAAAGAATAAATCCGGCAATTCCCGGTAGGGTTAAAGTAACCGGTATTAATTTATATAAAGCTAATGTCAACAAACCGTAAATAATCAAAGCAATATCAGCTAAAATTCCCAAAAATCCATAATAAATAGCCATAAAAAGAATTACCATTCCTAACCCAATCAAACCGGCTTGAAGACTTCGCTGAACTGATTCTGCTCCTAATGTTGCCCCAACATTCCTCTGTTCAATTATTTTAATAGGGACCGGTAGAGATCCGGCATGAAGTAGTTTTACTAAATTTTTAGCTGTATCTGTCGTAAAGTTCCCTTCGATAACAGCTTTACCATCATTAATTTTCTCATTAACAGTAGGTATTTCAATAGGATTTTCATCCAAAAAAATTGCTACCGGTTTGCCAACATTCCGACCGGTAACTTCAGCAAATTTTTGAGCTCCTTGGGAAGAAAACTCCAAACTCACTCTTGGCTGGCCGCTATTAGGATCAAATTTAACTTCTGATTTAGATAAATCTTTACCAGTCAAACCGGTTGTTTTAAAATCCGTAAGAATAGCAGCTTGAGTTGATTCTTTGGATAATTCTCTAAAATCGAGTTGGGCAGTTTGACCAATTAAATCAATAGCTTGATTAATATCTTTGATACCTGCCAACTCAACAATCAAACGATAGTCTTCACTAATTTTAGAAGTTTGGATAACCGGTTCAGAAATACCAAAAAGATTTATTCTTTTCTCAATATTATTTTTAGCTGCTTCAATTGCTTCATTACGATTACTTTCAGGAACATCTTTCATATCGGCCTGAAAAACCAGATGAGCTCCGCCAGCCAAATCAATACCTTTTTTAATTTCTAAATCATTATGAAAATTTTTACTCCCCAATTGTAAATCAATTGGAGAACGTTGGATTTCTTTATCTATTTTTAACCAACTTAAATTTTTCTGATTAAAAGACCAATCAAATTTTAAATGGATTTTAGTCGGTAAATCAACATAAATTGAACCTACAATTAAAATAATTATTAACCAAATTAAAAAACGACGTGATTTCATCTTTGATTTATTTTACCTTTTTTATGAAATTTCCAGAAAGAGATAATTGTTTGTTGCCGGAAAAAGTGTAGATAACCCGACCGGTTTCCGGTTCAATCTTTACTTCAACTTCTTGACCGGCTTTTATTCCCAAAGACTTAGCAAATTCAAAAGGAACGGTCACGGCCAAACTGTGACCGGTTTTAATAATTTTTTGTTTTGCCATACCTAAACAAACAAGTTTTCTTCTTCTCCAATTAACATAATTTTAGAATCAGCTAAAATGCCCAATAAAAAAGGGTCTCTCCTTTTCTTACGAAAATCAAATTCTTCTTTTGTCATAACACTATAATTAATTTCCCTTTTTAGTTTACTTTCTTCTTCCCGAATAATAACTGCTAAACTTGGTAAATTAATTTCCCCAACTATTAATAAGTCTACTCCTCCAGGTCTTGGACTTAAACTCTTTGCCAAACGACCAGAAATTAAAGCATATTTAATATTGCCTAATTTATTTTTTTTCTTTAATATCTCTCCTCCCAAACCAATAGTCTTACAAACCATAGAAAGAATTTCTTGATACAATGGGTATTCTTTGTTAAACCAATAATAAATTCTATTCCCCCGGTTTTCTTTTTTAACCATATCCAATCTTTCCATCCGTTTTAATTCCTGACGAATAGCATTAATCTCTTCGTTATTTAAACGCACTAACTGACGAATATAGAACATTTCTTTAGGCTGTGCAAAAAATGTCTGAAGAAGTTTCGCCCGAACTTTGGAAACCATTAAATCTTGGAGCATAGTTTTTTTAATATTTAACTTCACCACCAACAGGAACAATTTCAATCCAAATTGGGCCGCGATTTAGAGAAATTTCTTTACCGTTTTTGTCGGTGAATTTAGTTCTTGATTGTCTTTTTTCTTTAGTCCAATTTGCTTCTGTAGCCTTACCGTCTTGGAAAATAAGCGCTTTACCGGTACCTATAGTGGTATAAAGCATATGTTTAACTGCATCAATTGGTCCTTTTTCTTTCATATATTGAATAATGATTGTTTTTGCCTGAATCTGTGAATCAGTATCTAAATCTTTATGAACCTGATTAGCATTAAAACGTAAGTATTGATTGGAATCCTTGTTATATTCCCAACGAACAGTATAATCATCATTATTTTTCCAAAAAGAGAATTCAATACTAGTTTTATCACCACGATTTTCCAGTTTTTCATCATCTTTAAATTTCCATTCTGAAAAATTTTCATCCCATTTATTACCTTCTTCATCAACATTGCTTAAACCTCTTTTAGCGGCCACTTCCCAAAGTTTTTCAGTAGTTGAATACATTGTGTGTTCAGTTGCTACCTCATGCCCAACTCTTTCATAATCACGCCAAAAAACCGGAAAACCTAAAGAGAATTGATTCATATCATTCCCTTTAGTTAACCAACCATAATCACCAATTTGGCCTAAAGCATTAGCCGGACCGGAAAGATTAGCTCCACCAACATGAACATATAAAGGATAATCACCATATTCTGAAACAAAATCCATAAAATAAGTACGGGCAGAACGAACCGGACCAATAGTAACTTCCTCAGCTGAAGCTCCACAATAAAAAACAGCCATAAAACGGGTAATGCCGCCTTCAGCGATAGCTTCATAAACTACATCCGCCTTAGAAAGTCCGGATTGAGGCCGAGAATCTATATGATTTTCAATCATCACATTTAAAGGTCGTCTTTTCCCCCAAATTTGTTCTTCTGCTTTAGTATATAAAGCACCATTTAACGGACATTGCTCAGTCTTAGGTGCGCTAAGATCAATCTTGGATTGACCACTTCCAGAATTTTTTACAGGGGAAATTAAATTATCATTGCTACTAAGATAATGAAAAGTTCCATAAGCAATTCCCGCTGATACTAAATAAAGAATTAAACCGCCGCTGATTAAAAATATTTTTCTCTTCATAAATATAATAATTACTTAATTTTTTTAGCGTTTTTAAGCGCTTGTTTTTCTTCGGCTGATAATTCATAATTATCAGCTTTCCCTTTTTTAACTGTTTTTGAATAAATTCTAGTTATTTCCCGACTATGTAAACTGGTTAAAACTAAACCGCTATCCTCACCATCCAAAATTGCTAAAGAAAAACTTTGGTTCCCTCCTGTTTCAGCAAAAGGATTAAAACGAACTAAACCCAATTTTTGAATATTATAAAGATTTTCCTTTTGAATTTTTTGCAACTCTCCGGTTAAATCTTCAATTCTAAGCGTTTCTTTATTAAGATTCTCTAAAATTTCGTCTAAAACTGTCTTTAAATTTTTTTTATTAATCCCTTTAGTTAACTTTTGATAGTGATTATAAAGATTATAAAAAATAACTGACAAAAATACTAGCCAAAAAAAAATGACACCCACAATTACCAAATCTAATTGCCCCAAATTGGCCATACATTGATTTTAAAAGCCTTTCATGCTATTGTCAATCATAGAAAATGAGTAAAAAAAGAAAAACTCGTCAAAAAAAAATTATACTTCAACTTAAAAGAGAATTAAAGGAAAAACCTTTATTACCGTCTCTTAAAACCATTGAATCTGAAGCAAGTCAAGAGGAAGTTTTTTTGGAACCTCAAATTAAATTTCAACCGGAAAAAACAACAAAAATTTCCGATATTTCGGCTAATTTAACTGATTTGAAGCTAATCAAAAAAGATCTATTTAAAACACTCTTCATTACCTTTTTTATTACCAGCCTTGAAGTTGTGCTATACTTGAAGCTAAGATAGTTCTCTATCTAAAAAAGAGAGGAGGTGAAAATTAAATGCCAGATTTTTATTGTGTTAAATGCCGTACTAAAAGAAACGGGAAAGACGTTGAAAATGTAACTTTAAAAAACGGCAAGCCAGCTCGAAAAGCGACTTGTGAAACTTGCGGTACAAAAATGTTCCGTATTGGTTAAAAGTTTTTAGGATTTTAAATCCGGCAAAAACCTTCTTCTTTGAAGAACGGTTTTTGCTTGTTAATTAGAAAGATTCTAACTTCGGACGATATTGAAGAGCTTCTGCTAAATGCACTAATTTAATTTCTTTTTCATTTTCCAAATCAGCAATAGTACGCCCAATTTTAATGATACGATAAAAACTTCGGGCTGATAAATTCATTTGTGAAACAGCTTGACGCATTAAATTCAAACAATCCGGGCTTAATGGACAAAAAACTTTAATTTCCCTAGGTGACATTTCACTATTGCAAGTTAATTTTATTCCTCGAAATCTTTTTTGTTGATAGTTACGGGCAATTTGAACTCTTTTTTTAATTTCTTTAGACTTTTCTGATTTAATTTCTTCGTCAGTTAATTTTTCCATACTTACTGCAGGTACATCTAAATGTAAATCAATTCTATCCAACAAAGGACCGGATAAACGTTTTTGATAATGAATAATTTGTCCAGGAGAACAACGACAGGCTCTTTTCTCGTCACCTAAAAATCCGCAAGGACAAGGATTAGCTGCCGCCACTAAAATAAAACGGGCCGGATAAGTAACTCTACCTGCAGCTCTAGAAATCGTTACCACTCCATCTTCCAAAGGTTGTCTTAAAGCTTCTAAAACATGACGTGGAAACTCCGGAAATTCATCCAAAAATAAAACGCCTCGATGAGCCAAAGAAATTTCTCCTGGTAAAAGATGAAAACCACCGCCAATTAAACCGACTCGTGAAACCGTATGATGAGGACTACAAAATGGTCGTCGTCTAAATAAAGCTTCTCCTGTTGGTAAATGACCAGTAATGGAATAAATTTTAGTAACTTCTAAAGCTTCTTCCTCACTTAAATCAGGTAAAATACCCGGTAAAGCCCGAGCCAACATTGTTTTTCCTGCTCCCGGTATACCTTTAAGAAAAATGTTGTGACCGCCAGCTGCAGCAATTTCCAAAGCCCTCTTTGCTTGTTCTTGACCCTTAATCTCTGACATATCAAACTCAGCTTCAACATTTTCTTTTATAGAAGAATATTTCGTTAAAAACTGTGGTTTAATTTCTCCCAAACCGTTAAGATGATGAAATAAACTTAAGAGTGAATTAATTGGAAAAATTTTTAAACCCCTAACTACGGCCGCTTCTTTAGCATTGACTTCCGGTAGAAATAATCGTTTAAATTTTTCCTTTTTAGCCAGTAAAGTTATCGGTAAAATACCATTAGTAAAACGTAATGAACCATCCAAAGAAAGTTCTCCTAAAACCAAAACATCAGCAATGTCGGTTTTCAATTGTCCGGAAGCGATTAATAAACCTAAAGCAATTGGCAAATCATAAGCCGGACCAACTTTTGGCAAATCCGCCGGCGCTAAATTAACAGTAATTCGATGTTGAGGAAAATCAGCCCCAGAATTTTTTAAAGCTGCCCGCACTCTTTCCTTAGCCTCTTCTACCGCTTTATCCGGTAGACCAACAATAGTGAAACAAGGCAGGCCTTGAGAAGCAACATCAACTTCAACTTCAATTAAAACAGCTTCTAAACCAAAAGTGGCGCCAGAAAAAACTTTTGCTAACATAAAAAACCGGATTTCCTCCGGCTTGTTTTTTAATTTAAAATTTTAACTAAAAACTAAGTTTCTTTTTCAAATTTATATAATGGTTTCGGCAAAGACTTCCATGAAGATTTCCAGTTTAAATCTCCTTGAAGAAAATCAACGGCTTTCATATCCCCTAAAGAAATAGCGTCTTTGATTAATTGAAGATTAGCAAAACTTCCCAAGCCGGAATAATCACCAACAGCACAACCCCCAGCCAAACAATAGTAAGCTTGATTATAAAGAACCACTAAATCAACCGCGACAATTTTATTCTTGATTAAAGTGGAAATCATTCTTACTTGATAGTCACCAGCCAATTTAACAATTTCCCGAAAAACAACTTGCTTTTCTTTAGGAAGAAAGGTCGATTTACCATCATCAAGAACCATGCCATCAAAACGAGAAATATTTAATTTAAACAAATTTTCTAAATGAGAAAAATCATTATAAACAGTCTGGGGGTTAAGAGCTTCAATTCTTTTAAAATCTCTTTTCAGATTATAACGTTTTTTCTTTTTTAAAGTCGCCCAATAATCATCCATAGTTTTAAAATTTTCAATCGGCAATACATATTTTTCTTCATCCACAGCAAAGATTTTTGGCTGGTCAGTAATACCGGCTTGGGGAGAAATACATTGTAGTTTGGCTTTACCAGGAATTAATTTTAATAACAAAGGTACGGTTGATTCCATAGTAGTAAAAAATTTATTTTCTTCAGGCCAGTTGCCACCAAACCAAGAATATTGTTGATCATCAGTATCAAACCAAAGTGGTAAAACCGATATTGGTTTACCCTGAAAAGAAAGAGTTATAAAATAAGGGTCAAAATGATAACCTTTCCAAAAAGCTAAGCGGAAATCCCACAAATCAAATAAACTCTTTTTTGGAGAAAAAATTTCCCAAAGTTCATGACACCTTTCTAAATCAGCCTCCACTTTAAACATTAAATCTTTACTGACACCGTTAAAGATTTTTTTAACAACAGAAACAATTTCCTTTTGTGGCAGTTCCACTAGAGGGATGTTATTTAAAAGAGTAGACGTGGGGTTTCCCCCGGGGGGTTTTTCCATTTTATGTCTTACAAACAATTTTCTGCTAAAGGCAGGGTTTTCATTTTAATAAATTTATCTTTTTTTGTTAAATTATTTTTCAAAAAAAATCTAGTTTTTAAATCTAAACTTAAATTTATATTAATTAAAAAGTTTGTCAAGTATTAGTTTAAATTAATGATGAATTTGAACCTATTTTTTTTAAAAAATAAGCAAAATTAAACTAACAAAAAAACAATAAAAACTAAAAAGCCAAAGACGGGAATTTAATAAAACTTTTTTAAAAATTTTTAAAGAAAAATAACCAACAAAACCAGCAACAACCATACCAAAAATTGACGGAACAAACAAAAGAAATTGATTATTAGCTAAATTGGGAATTTGTAAGACTAAAGCTCCTAAAATTGCCGGAATTGCTAAAAGGAAAGAAAATTCGAAAGCTTTTTCTTTTTTAAAATTTCTCAACAAAGAACCAAAAATTGTTGAACCAGAACGGGAAACTCCCGGCAAAATAGCAATTGCCTGAAAAACACCAATAATTAAACTATCAAACCAATTAGTATTTTTAAATTGTTTTTTTCCTTCTTTTAGGAAAAATGTCATTAAAAGGAAAAAACCGGTAATAAAAAAAGAAAGGCTAATTAATTTTAAGGAAGAAAAAATCATTTCAATTTTGTCATTTAAAAATAAACCAACCATAACGGCAGGGATTGTTCCTATAGCTAATAACCAAAAAAGATGCCAGTAATTTTTATCTTTTTTAAAAATACCTTTTATAATTTGGATTAATTCTTTTCTAAAGAAAAAGATAATTGATCCCAATGTTCCCACATGAAGAAAAACGTCAAAAATAACAGGAGAACCAAGATGAAAAATTTTTTGAAAGATAGCTAAATGACCGGAAGACGAAACCGGTAAAAATTCCGTTAAACCCTGGACTATTGCTAAAAAAATTGCTTGCCAAAAATTCATTGATTAATTGTAAGTAAAAGTTGAAAATTTAGCAATTTTTTGCTATTATCAGGAGGCCTAGAAAGCCGGACAGTTGCCCGCCAAAAATTAAATATTTAGGCGGGAGGAAAGTCCAGACAGCTAAAAGACAGGGTGGCCGTTGCAAAACGGCATTCCAACCCCCTGGTGAGTTGGAACTAGATAGGGCCACAGAGACGAGTCCCTCCGTCGCCTAAAGCTATGGAGGGGGTGAAACGAGGTAACCCTCCCCGCTGCAACCTCCGACTGACACGCTATTAGGAGTCTTTTCCGAGTGTCGATGTTCGAGGGCAAAGATAGATGACTGTTTAAACAAAATCTGGCTTATGAGCTTTCTAGGCTTTTTAATACCTAAATTTTTTTGAATTTTTCTGAAGAAGAAACTTCTGTTAAGATAACTTCCAGTAAAAGAACAATCGGTACTGCTAAAATCGCTCCAGCTATCCCTCCCATTTTGAAACCAATAATCAAGGCTATAATAGTTACTAAGGGTTTTAATCCGCATTCTTTAGCCATAACCTGAGGAACAATTAAATTATTTTCCAGCTGTTGAACAAGAATATATAAAGCTGCTACTGCCAAGGCCATTAAAGGAGAAACCAGCAAAGCCACTAAAATTGCTGGAATAGCGGAAATAAAAGGTCCGATACTGGGAATAATTTCTAAAAAGCCAGCTAAAATAGCTAGAGGCAAAGCATAATCAATCCCTAAAAGACTTAAGCCAATATAAGACAACACGCCAATTATCAACATCAATAATAATTCTGCCCTGACCCAACCGCCTAATCTTTTCTCGATTTTATCCACAATTCTCACCCCGTTATTAGCAGCATTTTCACCAAAAAAACGCAAAAGATATTTGTTTAAATTTTTTCTTTCCAAAACAAGATAAAAACTAATAACCATCAAAACAACAATACTAACAATATTCTGAAAAAAACTAGCCGCGGTTTTGATAAGACCACCGGAGATAATCCCCAATTTCTCTGTTAACTGATTAGCTTGAGTGTAAACCATATTCTGATCAACTCCTAACCAACGTAGTGATTCAAGATAGGAAGGAAAATTGGCAACTAAATTTTGAATTTGTTCAACCAAAGGCGGAATTATACCAGCAATGGTAAAACCAATCGCAGCAAAAATAAGAATATAAATCAAAACAATACTCAAAGCACGTGGGAAACGCCATTTTGCTAAATCTTCAACCAAAGGATCCAAAGCCGACATTAAAATAACTGCTAAAAATAATGTGACAAGAACGCTACGCAAGTAATACAGAAGCCATAAAGAAAGCAAAAAAATAACCGTGAAGACAATCGTTTTGTGAGAAATTTCAATTTTTCTTGGCATCTTTGTTTTTATTGTACCAAATTATAATTTTATTTTCTACTTTATTTTCCCATCCTTTACAGCTAATGTCAAACCAATTAATTTTTTTATTTTTTCTAAACCAAGTCATCTGACGACGAGCATAAGCATGTTCATTAAATTTCCAGCGGGCTAAAACTTCTTGAATTTCTGATTTTCCTTCTAAAAAAGGTTGCCATTCCTGATAACCCATAGCACTCATCGAGGGTAATTCCCAAGAAAAACCTTTTTTTAATAATTCTTTCACTTCTTTTTTTGCCCCCATTTTAAGATGTTCTTCAATTCTTTGATCAATTATTTGATAAAGTTTCTCTAAAGAAGTTTTTAAGCCGATAAAAATAGTTTCTGCTGTTGGCAATTTTTGTTTTTCCGGTAAAGGATTCTTTAACAGCCATTTAGCAATTTCAATTGCCCTTATCAAACGTCTTTTATTTTGTCTGTCAGAAACATTCATTTGTTTAGCCCGACAAGAATCAAACTTTATTAATTCTCCAAAAAGCGCCTTAACTGATTTTTTCTCCAATTTCTTCCTTAATAACCAATTTGGCGGAATCCCCTGGCTAGGGATATTTTCTAAAACAGCTTTAATATAAAAACCAGTGCCACCGACTAAAATCGGTAGTTTCTCCCTATCCCAAATATCCCTAATCGCTTTCCAAGCCAAATCAGTATAATAAGCTACAGAAAATTCTTGGTTAGGTAAAATTATATCTAGCAACCAAATAGGTATTCCCTCAAGTTCCCAATGATCATTGGTCCATTTTCCATTTTTAATATCTTTACCGGTAGCAATATCCATCCCTTGATAAATCTGTCGGGAATCAACTGAAATAATCTCTCCATTAAATCTTTTAGCTAGTTTTAATCCCAAACCGGTTTTACCAGTAGCAGTTGGACCACAGATAATCAATAATTTTTTCATAACTAATTATATCAGTAAAGATAAAATCATTGACAGTTTGAATTAATAAATGTTAAAAATAAATAATCTTAAATTTTAAAAGGAAGGGGGTAAATAAAAATGACAGAATTAAATCAAAGCTATAAATGTAATGTTTGTGGGAATGTAGTTAAAATTTTACAAACAGGTATTGGTACTTTAGTTTGCTGTGGCCAACCAATAGAATTAATCATTGAAACAATGCCAGCAGCTGCACCTGAAATAAAAATAGAAGAAATGCCGCCAGTTCCAGAAACAATAACAGAAGAAAAAAATAATCCAGAGCCAGCTTTATAAACATCTTGCTTTTATTTTTAGACGGTTTAATTGATTAAATCGTCTAAAATTTTCCAACGGCGTCTTTTTTCTTTTAGGGGAACATCGTCTTCAAGCTGATAAGCTTTAGTTTGTGGTCTGGGAGAATACATAGATACATAAGCCTTAACAAAACCAACCTTTTTACAAAGATTAAGGGTATTTTTAAATTGACCTTCTGTTTCTCCAGGAAAACCAACAATAATATCCGTACCAATTTTAATATCAGGAATTTCTTTTTTAATATTTTTTACTAATGTCAAATAATCTTTGGCGGTGTAATGCCGATTCATTTTTTTTAAAATATCATCATCGCCTGACTGAACCGGTAAATGTAAATAACGATCAATTTTGGGTAACTTTAGGGCTTCAATAATCTTTTGACTTAAATCCCATGGATTAGAAGTAAAAAAGGCAATTTTTTTAATTCCTTCAATTCGGTGAATAGTTTTCAATAACTCGGCAAAATTATTATTTTTCTTTAAATCTTTGCCGTAAGAATTAACATTCTGTCCTAGTAGCATTACTTCTTGACAACCATTTTGGGCTAATTTTTTTATTTCGCAAACAATCTCTTTAAAAGGCCTGCTCTTTTCTCGACCCCGAGCATAAGGAACAACACAATAAGAACAGAATTGATTGCAGCCTTCCATAATCGAAACCAAAGCCGGCAACTTTTCTTTTCTGATTATTTTTTTGGTTTTAAATTTCTCTATTTTTATAAATTCATCAACCACCGGCATTTTTTCTTTTAACCAACGTAAAGGATAACGTAACATACAACCGGTAAGAATAATTTTCGGATGACTTATTAAAAAACCTTCTGGGTTTTTCTTCAGCTTTTTCAAATTATTAATTAAACCGTAAACTCTATCTTCTGCCGTTTGACGGACAGAACAGCTTATTATAATAATCTCATCCGCTCTATTAATTAATTTTGCGGCTTGCCAACCTTTTTCTTTATACCAACCAGAAATCATTTCTTCATCAGAAACGTTCATTTGACAACCGAAAGTTTTAATAAAATAAGTTTTATTTTTCATTTTTATCCACTCCTCTTTTTACCACAAAAGCCAAAAAATAATCTTTTTCTTCATGGCTTATTTTAACATTCAAAGAAATTAATTTTTAGCGAACTGCTTTTTTAAGAGGTTTACCCGGAGAAAAACGAGGAGCACGATGACCTTTAACAATTCTTTTCTCTTTAGTCACAGGAATAATCACAGGTTTATCTTTAACTTTAACAATTTTAAAAGTCCCAAAACCAGAAAGGACAACTTTTTCACCTTTAGCTAAGGATTTGATGATTTCATTAAGAAAAACATCGATCACTTCTTCCGTAGCTTTTTTGGTTGAGTGGGCTTTATTAGCCACCAAATTAATGATTTGATTTTTTGTCATGCGTAATAGATTTTACAACAATTTTGAGATTTTGTCAAAGCTAAATCTATTCTAAAAATAAAAGAATCACTTAGCTTTAGTCACTTCGCTGGCACGTATTTCCCGAATGCAAGTCACTTTAATTTGACCAGCATAAGAAGCTCTTTCTTCTAAAGATTTCGTAATTTTACTGGCTAAAATCACTAGTTCATTATCATTAACTTTTTCCGGTTTTACCAAAACTCTTACATCACGACCAGCTTGATAAGCAAAAGCTTCTTCGACTTCCGGAAATTCTCTGGCGATTTCTTCAATTTGGCTCATTCGCTCAACATATTCACCATGAGGTTCATAACGAGCTCCTGGTCGAGAACCGGAGGCGGCATCAGCAACCCAAACAACACGTGACTCCGGCGAAGAAAAAGGCTTGTCTTCGTGATGCTCGGCAATACAGGCTACAACTTCTTCGGGAATCCGATATTTACGGGCCAAGTCAACTCCCAATTGGATATGAGTTCCTTCCTCTTCGGTTACAATTTTACCGATATCATGAAGTAAACAACCTAAACGAACCGTATTTACATTAGCTTTAACTTCATAAGCCAGCTGAATACCAATTTTCGTTTCCTCCAAAGTATGAATAATCATATTTTGACCATAAGAAAAACGAAATTTATAACGGCCTAAAAGCTTAACTAATTCCGGGTGGAGACGATAAACTTGGACAGCATGACAAAGTTTTTCTCCTTCTTCAAACATGATTTTCTCCACTTCCTGCTTGGTCTTTTCGATAATTTCTTCAATTCTGGAAGGCTGAATACGACGATCCTTAATTAATTTCTCAATAGAACGGCGGGCAATTTCCCGTCTGACTGGATCAAAAGAAGAAAGGCGAATATCATTAGTTTCGTCAATTTCAATTTCCACTCCAGTCGCTCGCTCAAAAGTCCGGATATTTCTGCCTTCTCTCCCAATAATCCGTCCTTTCATATCATCATCAGGTAAATGAAGGGTAGAAACCGTATATTCGGCCACCAAATCAGTCACTCCATGCTGAATTGCCTCAATTAAAATTTCTTTGGCTTTTTCATCAGCATGAGCTTTGACTTCCTCTTCAGCTTCATTAATTTTCCGGGCCAAATCTTCAGCAATTCTTTTTTCTGTTGCCGCTAAGATTAAATCTTTGGCTTCTTGTTTGGTTAAAGCGGAAATTTTTTCTAATTTCTCAACTTCTTTTTTCTTAATTTCTTCTATCTCAACTTTATTTTTAGTTAACTCTTCTTCTTTTATTTTAATTAATTTTTCTCTTTCTTCCAAAGCTCCGTCTTTTCTCTCTAACTCAGCAATCTTAAAAGCTAATTCTTTTGCTAATAATTTTTCTTCACTACTAATAGTTTCTTTAACTTTCTTGCCTGTTGATTTTTTTCCTTCAATCTTCTCTTCTTCATTAGCAATAATTTTAGTCAATAAACTATCAAAAATACCCATAAAAACTCCTTTTTAAAAAGCGCTTTTGAAAAAATTAATAACCTAAACCAGAAATTAAATTTCTTTTGAAAGTTTTGAAAGAAGAATATTGATTATCTTTTTCATAAAAGTATTTTGGTTATCAAGCATTTTCCAAAAGCATGATTAATATTTTTATTTTACTGCTTTTTAAGCTTTTCATCAAGTACAACCTTAATCGTTTCCCAATTGAAACCTCTTCTGGCTAAAAAGCCTGTTAATTTCTCCCAACAGATTTCTTGGGGTAATTTAGACCAAACTCTTAATTTTTTTTCCACTAAAGAAGTCGCCGCTCCTTTTTCATCTACCTTTTCCACCATGGCTTTTTGAATAAGATTATTATCAATACCCTTTTGTCTTAGCTCCATTATTAGAGCTCTTTTACCTTTAGGTCGAAAAGCGGCTCTTTGCTCCAGCCACCAGTCAAGAAAAGCTGCATCATCCATCAAACCCAAATTGGTTAAATCCTGCATAATTTTGGCAATAATTTTTTCATCAGCGGTTTTTTTATGAAGATAAAACAAAATTTCTTTTTGACTACGAGGACGCAAACCAATAAAATGTAAGGTTTTTTGAAAGATTTTTTCCAAACTCTGAGTTGATTTTATTCTTTTTTGATCTTTTTCCAAATTTCCGCCTCAAGTTGTTTGGCAAATTTGGGATTTTCGTCGAGGTAAATTTTCGCTGCTTGAGCTCCCTGACCGATTAATTCCTTGCCATATTTGAAAAAGGCGCCGGCTTTATCAACCAAACCAAACTCTACCGCCACTGACAAAAGATCCGCGCTTTTAGAAATACCGATATTATTCATGATATCAAACTCCGCAGTCCTAAAAGGTGCCGCCACTTTATTTTTAACCACTCGTACCCGATGGCGGGAACCAATAACAACTTCCCCATCTTTAATGGCTTCAATTTTCCGCATATCTAATCTTAAAGTAGCATAAAATTTTAAAGCCAAACCGCCAGGAGTCGTCTCGGGATTACCAAACATAACGCCGATTTTATGACGCAGCTGATTAGTAAAAACCACAATGGTTTTAGATTTAGAAATAGCTGCGGTTAATTTTCTTAAAGCCTGAGACATTAAACGGGCTTGCACACCAATCATGGCATCACCCATTTCCCCTTCAATTTCCGCTCTTGGTACTAAAGCCGCAACTGAATCAACAACCACAATATCAATAGCTCCGGAACGAACTAACGTTTCCACAATTTCCAAAGCTTGCTCACCAGTATCTGGCTGAGAAATTAAAAGTTCATTCAAATTAACGCCAATCATTTCTGCCCAAGTTGGATCCATAGCATGCTCTGCATCCACAAAAGCCGCCACTCCGCCGCTTTTCTGGGCTTGAGCCACCACACTTAGAGCTAATGAAGTTTTTGCCGAAGCTTCTGGCCCAAATATTTCAATAATTCTGCCTCGAGGAAAACCACCAACGCCTAAAGCAATATCTAAAGCAATGGAACCTGTAGGAACAACATCAATTTGACGAATAATCGCTTTGTCTCCCATTCTCATAATCGCCCCTTTACCATATTGTTTTTCAATCTGATCCATCGCCATTTTAACAGCTTGAGCTTTTTGATCGGTCTGTGTCATATTAATTTAATTTTCACAGAAATTATGCTAAAATTCAAGTGGTCTTTTAGAAAAAATAAATCGGGGTGTAGCTCAGATAGGTAGAGTGCACGCATGGGGTGCGTGAGGTCGCCGGGGCGGAACCGGCCACCCCGACTAATCTATTCAGTCGAGTAAAAGCAAAAAATATTATAAGATTGAATTTAAATTTTTTTTATTTTATACTCTAACTATGCCAAATCATAAAGAATATTTAAGAAACACCGTAGGATTTTTACCAAAAGTAGAATCAGACGATGAATTATTAAAAGAAAAAAAACAGCTCATAAATATTGGTTCTAGAGCAGCAGATGGCGCTCTTGGATTAGGTCTGTTTAGACTGGGAGACTCAATCGAAGGAGTAAAAGATTTACTATCTGAAGGATACGAATTTTTAGAAAAAGATTTAGAAGAAGATTTGGAAATAATTGAAAAAGGGTCAGACTATCCAATCCTTAAACGTATAGAAAAACACTAAGACCCAGAAAAAATAATAAGAGAAGTTTTCCCCAAACAAATTAAAGCTGATGAGAAAATAACTGATAAAAAAATAAATAAAATTCGTCTTAATATAGAGGGATGGAAAAAAACTCTTAGAAACTTATCTACAGGACAATTAATTTCTGATCGACAAATAGAGAATTTACAAGAAACGCTAGGCCATATGAGTGAACCATATATTATAAGGGCAAACGAATGTTCAGAAAAATATGCTCAAAAATCTTATCCGGACATTAACATCGATTAAGCTAACAAACAAATTTTAATTTACTTTTTCTCTCATTAACCTCAGTAAAAAAATTAAACAACCTATTAAAATTGTGAAACAATCATTATAAACGAAGTTTGCAAGCTACGCTTATAAACAAAGTTTGCAAGCTACGCTTATAGGGAAAGGTCGTAAAATAGTTGCATAATCCCAACAAATTCTTATTCATATTCGATAGTGGCAGGAGGTTTCTGAGAAATATCATACACCACTCTATTAACTCCCTTAACTTGATTAACAATCCTTGAGGAAATTTTCTTAAGAAGTTCATTCGGTAAATTTGCCCAATCAGCGGTCATCGCATCTCGGCTTGTTACCGCTCTTAAAGTAACAATAAAATCATACGTTCTTTCATCACCCATCACCCCAACAGCTTTTATCGGAAGAAGAGCAGCAAAAGCTTGCCAAACTTTATGGTAATATCCATAATTTTTTAATTCTTCAATAAAAATAGCATCAGCTTCTTGTAAAATCTTAATTTTGTCTTTAGTAATCTCTCCTAAAATTCTTATAGCCAATCCAGGGCCCGGAAAAGGATGTCTTCCTAATAATTGTTCAGAAATGCCCATGCTTCTTCCTAGCTCACGTACTTCATCCTTATACAAATCCTTCAAAGGTTCAATAATTTGCAATCCTAATTTTTTGGGGACAGATAAATTATGATGGGTTTTAATAAGCGATGAAGTTTTTGAAGTTTTACCCGATTCAACCCGGTCTGGGTAAATTGTCCCCTGAGCTAAAAAATGGAATTGATGCTTTTTCTCTAATTTTTTAACAACATCAATAAAAACCTGAAAGTAAACTTTAGCAAAAATTTTTCTTTTTTGCTCAGGATCAACAATTCCCTTCAAGGCAGATAAGAATTTATCTTCCGCAGAAATTTTTCGAAAATTCCCAAAACCTAATTTCTCAAAAAACCCGCTCACTTCATTAGTCTCATTTTTCCTTAAAAGACCTGTATCAATAAAAACACAATATAAATTATCTTTAATGGCCCTATACAAAAGTTGTGCCGCAACTGTCGAATCAACCCCACCCGAAACGCCTAATATAACTTTTCGATCTCCTATTTCATTTTTTAGATTTTTAATTAAGTCGTTTTTAATGTCATCTATTTTCCAAGTTTTTTTAGCATGGCAAATTCTAAATAAAAAATTCTTTAATATTTTATTTCCTTTTGGTGTATGTACTACCTCTGGATGAAATTGAACACCATAAATATTCTTATCTAAATTTGCATAAGCAGCTATTGGAGCATTTTTGGTGGTTGCTAAAACCTTAAAACCACTGGGAAGTTTTTTAACAGTATCACCATGAGAAAACCAAACTTGTTCTTTTCTGTTCAAACCTTGAAAAATTGTGTCATTTTTTTTAATTGTGATTATTTCTTCACCGTATTCTCTAGTCTTTCCTGATTTAACCAAACCCTTCAGAGAATAAACTAAGAGTTGACATCCATAGCAGATACCTAAAATAGGAATATTGAGTTCTAAAATATCCTTTTTTATTTGAGGAGAGTTCTTTTTATAAACGGAAGAAGGACCACCAGATAAAATTATTCCTTCAATAGAGGACTTTTCTAAAGTTTTCCGGCTAACGTTATGATCAAAGATTTCAGCTTTTACTCCTAATCCTCTAATCCTTCTTGTGATAAGATGAGTGTATTGAGAGCCAAAATCTAAAACGGCAACCATATTTCATTTTATCAGAAAATCCTCGGCTGTAAAACTTCTGAAAAATAAATTGTAGTAGTCAGTTCTGTCGAAGATTGGGTAAACTTTGCTTTAGTTTGATAAAGCTTAAACTCCAGACTTATAATTAAACAATGAAACTAAACAAATTTTTATTTTGGTCTACCCGTATTTCTACGGTTCTTTGGATCTTCTGTATCGTCACCGTAATTATTCTTTTCGGAGCAGCGACTAAATGGTTTACTGGAATAATTCAGGATACGCAGCTGGGAAATTCTAAACTATTTACAACACTTTCTCTTTCGTTAGTAGGTCTGGGTGTTCTATCTTTTGGGATATTAATACTTTCGATTATTATAGATGCCTTATTAAAAATGAAGATAATTAAATTTGAAAGATCATTTAAGGGAGTATCCAAATTCCTCCTGAAAACCATTATACTATTAGCTTTTCTCCCTCTATTCTTGCTTTACAACGTCAGCGGGGTTAAAGACTTCATCCTAAAGATTAAGAAGAAAGAGTTCAAATTTTCACATCTGAAACCCATAAACTCTAAGGCTCTAATTAGTAGACTAGTTGGAATTATTGCTATATCAGCAACATTACTCCCTATGTGGGTCGGTGGATATTTTATCGCCGGAATGTTAATTAAAGAGGGGCTGAATTATGGGACAGAAATAATAACCGTTGCGGGTACAGGTTCAATGTTTCCAACTTTCCCCAAAGGACAAGGGAAAGACCCTAAAGAACTGGCGAAAGAGATTGTAGGAACTCCAGGAATGATCCGTTACCCAAATGGGCTGGTAATCGGTGGGAAAAGGTATTTTGGATATCAGATTGGCAGAGGAGATATAGTGGTTGTTGAAAATGAAAAAATAAGGGAGATAAATCAGGAATCGTTCGGAACTGACGGAGGTTGGATTAAAAGAATAATAGGGCTTCCTGGAGATAATATCGAACTTAAAGGTGGCATTGTTTATCTTAATGACGAACCTTTAAAAGAACAATACACAGCAAAAGCACGTTCGACTTTTGGAGAGTCTTTTCTGAGTGAATGTAAGAGGGTAACTATACCTGAAAATTCAGTGTTTTTTATGGGAGACAATAGGAAAGGAAGCGGAGATTCTAGAGAAATAGGTTTTGTTAGTATTGAAGCAATA
This sequence comes from Candidatus Shapirobacteria bacterium, assembly GCA_026395335.1. Classification (GTDB taxonomy): domain Bacteria; phylum Patescibacteriota; class Microgenomatia; order PFEM01; family JAPLYW01; genus JAPLYW01. The sequence continues at coordinate 33,807 of JAPLYW010000015.1, read as the reverse complement.
AATCATGTTCTTCCTCTTAAAAACCAAGTTGGGATTCTGGATAAGGGCTGGAGAGATACCTCAAAAGACCTTGACGAAGCTTCAAAAATTAAGCTTGATAAAGACAAATACTTAGAACTACTCAATGAAAAACGCAAAGAAGCTGGAGACAAGCCAATAAAATATCAGCCAAAGTTAGAAGAATCAGCTAATAAACGAGGTGAAACTATCTTAAAGTTTGATGACTTTTCCTTTGAAGCAACCCAAAGCGGATACACAATGTCGAAAGCCATGAGAGATGCTAACTACTCCAATATCGTATGGGGAGAAGCACCTACGCAGGGTTACTACGAAGCAGAAGAACTGATTGATAACCAATTCCAATTCCCAGAGTCTAAAAAGTTTTTACTAGATAAAACTTACCAAGAAGTAGGAATTGCCGAAGTCGAGGGAGAAATAAACGGTTGTCCCACTCAAGTAATCGTTCAACACTTTGCAGGCTATGTGCCACCTAATTATAAACAAACTGATATAGATTCCTGGAAGCCTTCTTTGGCTGGATTAAAAGGAATTCAATCTGGATGGGCAGGTTTAAAAAACTATCAAAAATTCTATCAAGAAAACAAGACGGATGTAGATAAGATAAACAATATAATTTCACAAAGAATTGCCAATATAACAGCCATAATTAGTCGAATGGAGGCTAATCAATGGTTGTCAAAAGCAGAAAATGATTATATTTCTCAAGACGAGGTTCTTTATAAAGAACAAGAAGCGCTATCAAATAAATTAAATAGCCGTTAAATATTAAAAATTAAGAAAAGAGAATAACCCCTATAATCCACTAGTCCCAAATAATTAATTCTTTTAAGAATTTTTAATAAACAAAAGGGATTAAACGTTTTGTCTTTTTCTGATATTGATGGTAATCTTCAAAACTTTTATTTAAAATCTTTTCTTCTTCTTCCAACTTAAGTATGGTACTGAATAATAAAACTAAGAAAAAACCAATTCGCCAAACTGTTAAATAATTCAATAAAAGAGAACCGGCTAATAAAAACATACCAGTGTAAATTGGATGGCGAACAAAATGATAAGGACCTTTAGTTACTAATTTATTTTTTTTACTTAGGTTTGGCAGAATATTATAGCTCCCCTCACGAACCATAATTACAAAAGACCAAATCCAAATACCTAAACCTAAAAGAGCTAAAAAGCTAAAAAAAAGATTACTGGATATTAAAGGTCCGGTAAAAAGAGCCAAAACCATCGCTACTGCCTGAGTGATTGTTAAAATTAAAGATTTATTTTCTTTCTCCATAAAAAAATCAGTAAAGGACATAACTGATTATAACTCTTTAAAAACAAGAAATTTATTGGTGGAGTTTAGATTTAAGTCTATAAAATAGAAAAACACAAAGAGGTGGATAAATTAGTATTACACATAATAAAAAATTTCCAGCCGTTCTTTCGTCATAAACAAAACGATAAAAGAAGAATTTAGCTATTAAATAAAGGATAACTACATTTAATATGTTTAGAAATATAAATTTTAGATATTTCATAACTAATTATAACTCTTTGAAAAAATTATCTATTACAGAAGATTAGCGTTTTGGAGATTGTTTTTTCTTCCTCGCCCGACCCATTTGACCGATTTTTCTTCTTTCCCGCTGACGACCATCACGAGTCAAAAGTTTTTCTTTTTTTAATAAAGAATGAAAGGTTTCTTTATTATGAAGTAGCAAGCTTTGCTTATCATCTTTGTCTAAAGCTCTGGATAAACCATGAACAACCGCTCCTAATTGGCTATTTTGACCGGAACCGCTAACTTTAATAATCGCATAATATTTACCTAATGTTTCTGTAGCTTGAAAAGGACGAGAATAAGCATTTTTAGAAATTTCGCCAGGAAAATATTCGGCAATTTTTTTATCATTAACAAGCGTTTCGCCTTTACCACGGATTAATTTTACTCGCGCGACTGCCGTTTTCCGACGACCAACCGCAAAAATATAAGTTTTTTTGACTTTTTCTTTTACTTCTTTTATTGGTTTGATCTTTTTAATCTTTTTTGGTTTTTCCATCTTTTTTACTTTCTTTTTCTTTATCTAAAACAATTTCTTTTTTAGGGCTAACCACAAATTTATCTTCAAAATCATACTTAGAACCAGCAAAAATTTTTAATCTGGCAAGTCTCATATCGCGTAATTTATTTTTCGGCAGCATACCGGAAACAGCATGACGAATAATTTGAGTTGGGTCTTTAGCCATTTGCTGTTTAAAACTAACTTCTTTAAAACCCCCGGGATAACCGGAATGACGGTAAAAAATCGTTTGTTCTCTCTTTCTACCGGTAACTTGAACCTTTTCGGCATTAATAACTACAACATAATCACCACAATCCAAATAATTGACTAAGTAAGTTTTTTCTTTACCCATTAGCAATGAAGCGATTTTAACAGCCATACGACCTAAAATCTGATCCTTGGCATCGATTAAATGCCATTCTCTTTTAATTTCGTTAGCTTTGGTAGCTTTAGTTTTAAATTTCATTTTGAGTCTTCGAAAAACAAGGTTCTGCCGTAGGCAGGTTCTTATTTCTTCTTAGTTTTTACAATTTTAGTAACTGGTTGTTCCTTTTTATCTTTAGCTTTAGTAACAATAGCTTTTTCTTCTACAACTTTAACTACTGGTTTTTCTATTAGTTCCAGCTTAACCATCATTGCGTCATCTCCCCGTCTTTTTCCTAAACGAATCATCCGGCTGAAACCACTGCTTCTTTTAACAAAAAGAGGCCCAAATTCATCAACAATTTTATTAACAACTTTTTTGTTCTGTAAAAAAGCACCAATTAATCTTCGAGAATGAAGAGTACCTTTTTTCCCTTTAGTAATTAATTTATCAACCAAACCTCTAATCGCTTTGGCTTTACTCTCAGTTGTTTCAATCGCCCCATGAATAAACAAAGAGTTTATCAGACCTTTAAACAAAGCCTTTCTTTGAGATGAATTGCGCGAAAGTTTTTTACCTTTAATTTGATGTCTCATTTTATTAAAAAAACTTGTTTATTTGAGCCTGTGAAAACAAGCTTACTTATCTTGATAAAAACATTATTTTGCTAAAAAACAAACTTGTTTATTTCGATCCGCCAGTTGGCGGAGAGAAAAACTTGTTTATTCGAGTTTTACGAAAAACAAACTTGTTTATTTTTTTTCTCCAGGTTCCCACTTGATATTCTTTTTGGCTAAAGCTGCCTGGACAGTTTTAATTGATTTTTCGCCCAGATTTTTAATTCTGGCCAAGTTATCAGGATTAATAGCTAAAAGATCGGCAACTGTTCCATAGCCGGTCTTACGCAAAGCATTAACAATTCTCGTTGGCAAATCCAACTCTTCTAAAGTTAGTTTTGTCGCCTCTTCATATGCTTGAGGCTTCACTTCTTCTTTTAAACTAACCTTTTTAGGTTGAATAACTTGATTGAAAAAGGCAATTAAAATCTTAGCGCTAGCTTTTAACGCCTCTTTCGGTTTAATTGTCCCATCAGTTGTAATCTCTAAAATTAATTTATCAAGATCGGTTCTTTGACCAACACGAGTTGATTCAACTTGATAATTAACTCTTTTAACCGGACTAAAAGCGGCATCAACCGACATTACACCTAATTTTTCGCTTTTTTTAGTTTCAGCCGGTAAATAACCAAAACCTTTTTCAACCACCATTTCTAACTTTAATTTGCTTTTTTTATCAGCCAAATCAGCTAGAACCAAGTCTTTATTAACAACTTCAATAACTGCTGAAGTTTTAATATCACCAGCCTTAATTTGTCCAGGTCCGGTTTTTTCTAATTCAAGTTTGACTGGTTTTTCACCATCATACTTAAATCTAACCTGTTTTAAATTTAAAATCAGGTCAATAATGTCCTGGCTCATACCTTCCAGAGTCGAGAATTTATGTTTGACTCCATTAATTTTTATCTGGGTAATGGCAGCTCCAGGTAAACCCGCCAAAAGAACACGACGTAAAGAATTCCCTAGAGTTTGGCCAAAACCTTCCTCTAAAGGTTCTATAATAAATTTACCGAAATTGGCAGTTTCTTGTTCACTTTTAATATTAAAAATTGGTTCGATCATTTTTTATCCTTTCTTCTATCCACTATCGTGAATAGTATTCTACAATTAATTGATCGTCAATATCAGCTTCAATTTCATCTCTTTTAGGAAATCTAACAATTTGGCCTACAGCCGCTTTTCTTTTAAGCCAATCAGGCATTTTGGCTTTTTCGGCTAAAGATTTTTTTATCGCTGCTGTTTCTAAAATTTTTGAGTTCAAACTAATAATTTGTTCTGGTTTTAATTGATATGAAGGAATATTTACTTTTTTCCCATCAACCAAAACATGTTTATGGTCAACAATCTGACGAGACAGACTGCGAGACGGAGCAAATTTTAAACGATAGACAACATTATCTAATCTTGTTTCTAACATTTGTAAAAGAAATTCACTCGTCGATTGCTTATTTTTAAAAGCTTTTTTAAAATAATTCTTAAGCTGTTTTTCGGAAATCCCATAAATTTTTTTAATTTTTTGTTTTTCTCTTAATTGACGTCCATAATCACTCATTCTTTTAAAAGATGTTCTTGATCCTTTTTGTCCAGGTGGTACCGCTCCTTTTTTATCAATCGGACAATGAATATAGCAACGCTCTCCTTTTAAAAAGAGTTTCATCTTCTCCCGACGACACTGTTTACATTTTGATCCTAAACATCTCGCCATTTTTATACTCTCCTTCTTTTTCTTGGACGTGGTCCGTTATGGGGAATCGGAGTCACATCCGCAATTAAACTCATTTTTAAACCAACTGATCTTAAAGCTCTTAAAGCTGCATCTCTACCTGGTCCTGGTCCTTTAATATAAACTTCAATTTCTGTAACGCCTTTTTCCTGCGCTTTTTTTGATACCGTATCAACTGCTGTTGTCGCAGCATAAGGAGTAGATTTTCTCGTCCCTTTAAAACCAGAAGAACCTGTAGACCCCCAACATAAAACTTTACCCTCCATATCAGTAAAAGTAACTAAAGTATTATTAAAAGTAGCGTTAATAAAAACTTTTCCTTTCATAAATTTTTTACTTATTGCTTCCTTCCGTCACTCTAGCAGCTGCGGCTTCTTTCTTTAAAGCGCCTATCGTTTTTCTCTTACCTCTTTTAGTTCTGGCATTAGAACGAGTTCGCTGACCGCGTGACGGTAATCCTTTAATATGACGCGAACCACGATAAGCCCCTATCGTTTTTAACCTTTGAATACTTTGAGAAACTCTTTTTCTTAAATCACCCTCAACCAAAAAATGTTCCATTACTTTATTGATCTTAGCCAATTCTTCATCACTTAACTGCATAATCCTTTTAGCTGGATCAACTTTGGCTTCAGATAAAATTCTTACCACATTTTTTCGGCCAATACCGTAAATCAGTGTTAAACCGATATCTGTTCTTTTTTCTTTTGGTAAATCAATCCCTGCAATTCTTGGCATAATTTTATTTTTTTATCCTTGTCTTTGTTTATGAGTCGGATTTTCGCAAATCACAAAAAGCTTCCGGCGACGCCGGACTAAACGACATTTTCGACATCTTTTTTTTACACTTGCTTGTACTTTCATTTTGTTAAAAACAAACTTGTTTATTTCGAATTTTATGAGAAACAAACTTGTTTATTTCGAATTTTAAAATCTTTGTGTAATTCTACCCTTAGTTTCATCGTAAGGCGTCATTTCTACTCTAACTTTATCCCCAGCCATAACTTTTATATGATACAGCCGCATTTTTCCTGCCAAATGACAAAAAACCAACCGCGTATCATTAAGCTTAACGCGAAAAGTAGTATTTGGTAGACTTTCTACCACTTCACCTTCAAACTCTAACTTTTTTTCTTTTTTATCCATCCAAGGTTATCCCAACATTACGTCGGGGACGGTTCTTATTTTACCAAACCTAAAGCATTTAGTCTAGAAGCTAATTTCGATCCGGCTTCGCCGGAGAGAAACAAGGTTCTATCGCTTCGATAGGTTCTTATTTTTTTGTTAAAACTATAGACCTATCTTCAAAGATAGCCACTGTATCTTCAAAAAGTCCGGCTAATTTACCATCAGCTGTTTCAATCGTCCAATTATCTTCACCTAAAACTAAATCGGAACTACCTTGATTATAAATAACCTCTATAGCTAAAGTCATACCTGTTTTCAATAAAGGGGTTGATTTAATATTACCTGGCAAAAAACAAGGGATTGGCGGATTTTCATGTAAACTATGACCTATTCCATGCCCGGTTAAAGCTTCTACGGAACTATAACCAGCCATCCTGACTGTTTTTTCAATAGCTTCGGAAATATGACCAACGCGATTTCCGGATTTAGCTGCTTCAATAGCTTTTTCTAAAGCCTTTTTGCCGATTTCCAAAAATTTATCCTCTTTTTTTTTATCTTTCCCATTTTCAATTTTTATAGTCCGGGACATATCGGTATGAAAATCTTTATAGAAAAAACCAATATCCAAACTTAGATAATCATTTTCTTTTAAATGGTATTTATTAGGAATACCATGAACCACACCTTGGTTAATATTCAAACAACTAGCCCAATGATAATTAGGCACCATTTTAAAAGAAGGTTGTCCTCCCTTTTGTAAAATTGATTTTTCAATATTTTCTTCAAGCTGATAAAGAGCAATACCTGCTTTAGATAAATTAATCGCTTCTTCCATAACTTCTGCTAAACGTCGTCCTCCCTCAAGCATAATCTCAATTTCCTCTTTACTTTTGATAGTTATCATAATTTTACTAAAATGTTAACCTATTTTTTCCAAAATATCCTGATGGATCACATCAATAGGACGTTCTCCATTAATTTCCAATAAAAGATTTTTCTGGCGATAATAATCAATCAAAGGAACTGTTTCTTTTTGATAAGCAGCCAATCTCTGTTTAATCGCTTCTTCATTTTCGTCTTTTCTGGCGATTAGCTGGACTCCGCAATCATCACAAACTTCTCCATTTTTCGGCGGTAAAGTAACCAAATTATAACTACGGCCACAAACGGGACAATTTCGCCGAGCTAAAAGTCTTCTTAAAGATTCTTCAAAAGAAATTTTTAAAAAGATTACTTTATCAATAACCCCATGATACTTAGCTAATTCTTTTATTAATAATTCCGCTTGGACTAAATTTCTAGGAAAACCATCAAATAAAATACCTTTTTTAAAATTTTCTTCGGTTAAAAAAGACTTTAAGGCCTCAATAGTAATCTCATTGGGAACCAATTTCCCTTGTCTTTGAAAATCGGCGATTTTTTCTCCTAAAATTGTCTTTTGACCAGCTAATCCTCTTAAAATTTTACCGGTCTCCAAATGGAACAGCTCTTTCTTTTGCGCTAAAAGATTAGCTTGAGTGCCTTTCCCGGAACCTTGTGGACCTAAAATAATAATGTTCATTTTTTTAAGAAACCATCGTAACTTCTCATTACCATCATCGACTCTAATTGTTTAGTTGTTTCCAAAATAACGGAAACAACGATTAAAATACCGGTACCGCCAATACTCATGGTAGCAATTCCAGTTAAACCTTGAGCAATTGAAGGCAGGATAGCAATTAAACCTAAAAAGATCGCTCCAACTAAAGTAATCCTGTTTAAAATCTTATTTAAATAAATTACCGTTGGCTCACCAGGCCTGATGCCAGGAATAAAACCGCCATATTTTTTAATTTCTTCAGCAATTTTCTTAGGATTAAAAACTACGGCTGTATAAAAATAGGTAAAACCAATAACTAGAATAAAGTAGGATAAATTATAAACAACCCCATTTGGTTGGAAAAACTTAGCCAAACCACCGGCAAATCTAGCGATAGCCACATTAGGAACATTTTGAAGAAAACTACCAATCATTGACGGTAAAAGAACTAAGGAAACGGCAAAAATAATAGGAATAACTCCAGCTTGGTTAATTTTTAAAGGCAAATATGTTGATTGACCGCCATACATTTTTTGTCCGGAAATGCGACGAGCATATTGAATTCTTATTTTTCTTGCAGCTTCATTTATATAAACAATACCGGCTACGACCCCTAAACTCATAACAATAAATATTATTAAATTAAAAAAGTTTTCCGGATTAAAAACTGATAATGTTTGACCAAGTGAAACGGGTAAACGGCCCACAATACCGGCAAAGATAAGCATGGAAATACCATTACCAATACCTTTTTCGGAAATCAGCTCTCCCAACCACATCAAAAAAAGTGTTCCGGCAGTCATAGTTACAATTAAAGCAATAATATTAATAAAATTAAGGTCGATAATGATTTTTTGATTTCTTAAAAGAGCATACATTCCAAAAGACTGTAAGGCAGCTAAAGGAACTGTAAGGATACGGGTATATTGATTTATTTTTTTCCGGCCGTATTCACCCTCTTTTTGGAGTGCTTCCAAACTTGGAACGACCATTGTTAAAAGTTGGAAAATAATTGAAGAATTAATATAAGGATTTAAACCTAAAGCCATAATAGAAAAATTAGCCAAGGTCCCGCCGGAGAAGATATCTAACAAACCCAAAAGTTGATTTTTGGAAAAAAGTTCTTTTAAAGCAACGAGATTTACTGAAGGAACAGGAATATGAGCAGCTAAACGAAAAATAACAAAAATTAAAGCTGTAAATAAAATACGCTTCCTCAGCTCTGGGACTTTCCAGGCGTTTAAAATCGTAGTTAAAATTTTATTCATCTTCTAAACTTTTTTCTTTAAGTTTTTTTTGTTTTTAGGAAGTACCTGAGTTTCTTTTATCGCTGGAGCCAATTTCTCAATAATTTTTCCGCCAGCTTTTTCTATTTTTTTCTTAGCTGATCCAGAACAGGGTAATGCAACTTTTAAAGCAATTTTTAACTCTCCATTGCCTAAAATTTTGACTCCATAAATTTTAGCTTCTTTTTCTACGACTAAACCGACCTTAACTAAAGTTTCAATATTCACTAAACTTTCTTTAGATAAAATGTTTAATTGATCTAAGTTAATAATTAATGGTTTGTTATGTTGAGGTTTAAATTTACCTTTACCCCGACGTAAAGGTAATCGCTTTAAAAAAGATTTTTTCATTTTTGTACCTTCAAAAATTAAGGCAACTTTTCCCCGAGCGTTATCGCCTTTAGCCCCACGAGAAGAAGTATGACCACCTTTGCCGGAACCATAACCCCGACCAAGTCTTTTTTTGTTTCTGGTGATTGATTTTGGTAATTGGTTTAATTTCATTTTTTATCTTAGCTCTCTTTTTTATTTTTTAAACTTTTTAAAGCTTCTATCGTCGCATAAATATTACTAGCTTTATTATTGCTACCTAAAATTTTAGAAACAATATCTCTAATTCCCACAATTTCCATTACCATACGGACAACACCGCCGGCAATAATACCTGTTCCTACCGGAGCCGGTTTTAAAAGAATTTTAGCAGCTCCTTTTTTTATTAAAATTTCATGGGCAATTGTTGTCCCTTTAATTTCAATTTGAACCATCGTCTTTTGAGCTAAACTTATAGCTTTCTTCATGGCCCCGTTAACATCCAAAGCTTTACCTAAACCAACTCCAATTTTACCTTTTTTATCACCTGCAATCACTAAAACAGAAAAACTAATTCTATTACCACCCTTAGTTTTTTTGGATACCCGATTAATTTGGACAATTTTTTCTTCAAATTCTTTAAATTCTTTTTGTTGATTATTATACATTTAAAAATCTAAGCCTCCTTTACGAGCTGCTTCTGCTAAAGCCTGAACGCGACCATGATAATGATAATTCCGTCGATCAAATCTAACTTTTTTTAATCCTTTTTTAATAGCTTTCTGGGCTAAAATTTCACCAAGCAATGCCGCTTTCTCTAATTTAGTTATTTTTGTTTTGCCTTTTAAATCTTTTTCGCTAACCGCTACTAAAGTCAAACTCTTTTTATCGTCAATAATTTGGGCTGAAATTGCTTTACTAGAACGATAAACTGCTAATCTTAATCTTGTTTGTTGAATGTTTTTTTTCATTTCTATTTAGCTCCTCCAGCTCCGGCTTTACCGGCTTTGCCAGCTTTTCTTCTGGGTTTTTCATCCTGATAACGAATTCCTTTACCTTTATAAACTTCCGGTGGATAAATGTCTCTAATTTTGGCAGCCAATTGTCCGACTATGGCCTTATCTAAACCTTTTATTTTGATTAAATCATTGCCTTCAATTTCAAAATTAGTTCCTTCAACAGCTCTTACTTCTACTGGATGAGAAAAACCTAAAGAAAGAATAATTTTTTCTCCTTCGGAATCAGATTCTAATTTAACCCGATAACCAGTTCCTACAATCTTTAAAGTTTTAATAAAACCTTGAGTCACACCTTCAATCATGTTGGCAATTAAATTACGGACAGTTCCAAACAAAGCCCGAGTGGCTCGTTGATTATCTTTAGTAGAAACGATAATCTTTTCTCCCTCAATTATAACTTTAATTTCCGGCCGAAATTTCATCGTTAGAGAACCTTTTGGCCCATTAACAATAATAGACTGACCGTTTATTTCTACGGTTACTCCTTGAGGAATTATAACTGGTTGTTTACCTATTCTTGACATTTCGAATTTTACGAGAAACAAGGTTCTCCCGACGTACCGTCGGGGGGTTCTTATTTTTTTACCAAATTTGACAAATAACTTCTCCACCAATATTTTTCTTAGCTGCTTCCTTGCTAGTCATTATCCCCTGAGACGTGGTTAAAATCGTAATCCCGTTTAGACCTCTCCTAGCCTGAGGGGCTTTTTTAGCTTTAGCATAAATTCTAACGCTTGATTTAGAAATTCTTTTTACTTGGATTAACGCTGCTTCTTTACCATGATAAATTAATTCCATTTCCATAATCTGAAATTTGCCATTCATTTTTAATTTGACATTTTTTAGAAATCCTTCTTTAACTAAAATCGTGGCAATTCTCTCTTTAATTTTAGACCAGCGAACCTCTACCAGTTTTTTTCTGGCTAAATAACCGTTTTTAATTCTGATTAACATATCAGCGATTGGATCTGTAACTACCATGATGCTTTAGTTACCCCAGGTAACTCTCCTTTATTAGCTAATTCCCGAAAACAAAGCCGGCAAAGGCCAAACTGTCCCAAATAGGCTCTTGGTCGACCACAAAGTTGACAACGATTACGTTTCCGGCCTGGGTATTTTAATTTTTTTTGATTTTTAACAATTTTCGAAATTTTTGCCATCTTGGTTATTTCTTCTCAAAAGCTATTCCTAATTCTTCTAATAATCTTTTAGCTTGCTGATTATTTCTAGCGCTAGTTACAAAAGTAATTTGTAATCCCCGAATCTTATCAACTTTTGCATAATCAATTTCTGGAAAAACGATTTGTTCAGAAATTCCTAGATTATAATTTCCCTGACCATCAAGACCAGAAAGAGGAACACCTCGAAAATCTCTAAATCTCGGCAAAACAATTCTAAATAATTTTTCCAAAAATTGATACATCCTTTTTCCTCTTAATGTCACCATTAAGCCAACCGGATCGCCCTTTCTTAATTTAAAACCAGCGATAGAAAGACGAGCTTTATTAATTCTTGGCTTCTGACCAGTAATAATTCTTAAATCTTCCGTAGCCTTTTCAATTAAGCCTTTATCACGAGCCATTTCTCCTAACCCCATATTAATCACCACTTTTTTAACTGCCGGAACGGCTAAAAAATTATCTAATGAAAATTCCTTAGCTAATTTTTGATTAATCTCGTTTTTATATTTTTCTTGCAAAGTCATATTATTTTTTTAAATTTATAAAAAATTTATAAAATTGAACCGCATTTTCGACAAATTCGATATTTATTTTCTTTATCAATTTGATAACCAATTCTGGTTCTTTTATTACATTTAGGACATAAAAGAGCTACATTAGCTAAAGGTAGCGGAAAAACTTTATCAATAATTCCACCTGGTTTACCTTCACCTTGTGGCTTTAAATGTTTTTTATAAATATTCACTCCAGGTATTAATATTTTCCCTGTTTTTGGAAAAATTTTTTCAATTTTCCCTTTTCGCCCTTTATCTTTACCATAAAGAACAATAACTTGATCGCCTTTTTTTAATTTCATAATACCTCCGTAGCTAAGGAAACAATTTTAGCATATCCCGCCTCTTTAATCTCCCTGGCAATTGGACCGAAAACCCGAGTACCAACTGGATTACCGTCTTTATCAATAATAATTCCAGCATTATCCGAAAAACGGATATAAGAACCATCTGCACGTTTAAGCTCTTTTCTGGTTCTTACTATTAAGGCTTTTACTTTTTCTTTATCTTTAACCATTCCGTTAACATCAGATCTATCAACTACAGCCATAACTATATCTCCCACATGCCCTATTGCCCTTCTGGAACCACCATAGACATGGATAACCATTAATCTTTTGGCGCCGGTATTATCAGCTGGGGTTAAAATTGTTCTTAATTGAATCATACCTTTTTGTCTTTCTTTTTGTTTTCCTTAAGATTAATAACTTCTATAATTTTCCATCTTTTGGTTTTACTAAAAGGACGACAAGACCGAAATTTAACCCGATCACCAACTTTAGTTCCAAGCTCATCATGAACTTGATAAGATTTTTTAATCTTAATTCTTTTTTTGTAAAGCGGGTGTACTTTAATTCTGTCTACTAAAACTTTAGCCGTCTTAGTCATTTTTTTTGCTAAAACAATACCAATTAATTGCTTCATAAATTAATCTCCTTTTCTTTTATAATTGTTTTAATTCTGGCAACTTCTCTTTTTTTCTTATTTAAAAGACTAACATTTTTTAATTTGCCTGATTGTTTTTCCATTCTAAAATTAACTATTTCTTTAGCAATTTTTTCCAACATAATTTTTAACTCTTCTATCTTTTTTTGATGTAATTCTTTAATCTCTTTTATTTTCATAAAAATATTATTCCATTTTATTAATAATTTTAGTTTTAAAAGGTAATTTAGCTCCGGCTCTTCTTAAAGCTATCTGAGCGATTTCTTGAGAAACTCCTGCTAATTCGAAAATAATCTTACCCGGAATAATTGGAACAACCCAGCCTACAATATCACCTTTACCGCCACCCATTCTCACACCGCTGGGTTTCTTTGTTATTGGTTTATCAGGAAAAACTCTAATCCAAACTTTACCAACTCTTTTAGTATGATGACTAATGGCTTTTCTGGCAGCTTCAATTTGTCGATCCGTCAACCAATTACGACCTAAACTCTTTAAACCAAACTGACCAAAAGCCAAATCAGCCCCACGGGTTGCCAAACCTCTTCTTTTTCCCCGAAATTGTTTTTTAAATTTAGTTTTTTTAGGTTGTAACATTTTTTATTCCTGATTATTTTTATTATCTTCTTTATAAATCCAAACTTTGACTCCTACAAAACCTGATCTAGTTAAAGCTGGGGTACTGGCAAAATCAATATTGGCTCTTAAAGTTTGAGAAGGAATGTTTCCGGTTTTTCCTTTATCACCAAATTTTTCCCGACGACTAATTTCTGCTCCGCCTACCCGACCCCCAAGAATAATTTTTATACCTTTAGCTCCAGATGCCATAGTACTTTCAATTGTTTTATTAACAACACGACGATAAGGAAATCTTCTTTCCAATTGTTCTGCTACTTTTTGGGCAACTAAATAAGCGCTTAAATCGGGATTTTTAACTTCCACAGCTTCTATTTCCAGATTTTTCTCCGGCTGGGCCATAGAAACCATCTTACAGACATCTTTTTTCAAAAGTTCTAAACCTGAACCACCCCGACCGATAACTACTCCAGGACGGCTGACAAATAAAATAATTTTCATTTTGTTGATTGATCTTTCAATCTGGACTTGAGAAATGCCAGCCAACTTTAATTTTCCCAATAAAAACCTACGCAAATGAACATCTTCCAATAAATTAATCTGATATTGTTTTTTATTCGCCGAAAACCAACGGGATTTCCAATCCTTATTCAAAGGCAATCTGAAACTAATAGGATTAACTTTTTGTCCCATTTTTCCTTTCCTTTTTAATAACTTTTTCTGTTTTTTTTACTTCTTTAATTTCTTTTGGCTCTTTAACAACTTTAGCCTTTTCACCATTAAGAATTAAAGTAATATGACTTGTTCTTTTTAAAATCGGGTGCCATTGTCCACGAGAAACAGCTCGTCCTCTTTTATAACTTGGTCCTTTACCAATTTGTAAGCTCTTAATTTTTAAAGTTTCTTTAACTAAACCAAAATTTTTAACCGCATTAGCAATACCCTGTTTCAAAACTAAGGATAATAAACGGCTCCCTTTTTTATTTAAACTAGCTAAAACCTTTTCTGCTTCTGCTACCGATAGACCACGAATAGCCCAAGAAATTAAATTTAATTTCTTATGACTAATACGAACAAATTTTGATTTAGCGATAACTTCCATTTTTCCCTTAAGTTTTACTAATAACCCTTTTAACGATTTTACCGTGACCTCTAAAAGTTCTCGTTGGTGAAAATTCTCCTAAACGATGGCCTACCATTTCTTCACTAATAAAAACTTCAATAAACTGGCGACCATTATGAATTTGAAAAGTATAATTTACAAATTCCGGCGGAATTTGACTATGACGAGCCCAAGTCTTAATCGGTTGCTTCTCACCTGATGCTTTTTGTAAAGCTACTTTTTTTAATAATTTTTGATCAATGTATGGTCCTTTTTTAGATGATCTTGCCATTTTAGTTTTCCTTTATTTTTTCTTTTTAAGAATTAATTTATTTGAATATTTCTTTTTTGATCTGGTTTTCTTGCCTAAAGTTTTCTTACCCCAAGGTGACTTAGGCGAAGGCATACCAATACCGGAACGACCTTCACCGCCACCGTGCGGATGAGAATGAGGGTTTTGAGCAACTCCCCGAACTGTTGGTCTTATACCTATATGTCTTTTAGCTCCAGCCTTACCAAAAAATCGATTTTTACGATTAACATTTCCTAATGAACCAATCGTCGCATAACATTTTAATTCAATTCTCTTCTGTTCACCAGAGGGAAGTTTAACAATTGCATATTTTTCTTCCTTATTCATTAAAATCGCCCCATTACCAGCTCCACGCACCATTTGAGCTCCCTTACCTGGTTTAATTTCCAAATTGTGAATAACCGTTCCTAAAGGAATATTAACTAAAGGCAAAGCGTTACCAATTTTAATCTCTGATTTTTCTCCGGAAGAAACTTGATCACCAGTTTTTAAACCTTCAGGCGCTAGGATATATTTTTTTTCTCCATCAGTATAAAAAAGCAAGGCAATATCAGCCCCCCGATTAGGGTCATATTCAATTGATGCTACTTTTGCTATGATATCAATTTTATTGCGTTTAAAATCAATTTCTCTTAAATATCTTTTATGTCGACCACCTTGATGGCGCACAGTTATTTTGCCGCTAGAATTACGACCTGAACTTTTAGCTAAAATGTTTTTTAATTTTTTACTCATATTCTATAAATCTAGATATTACTCTCCTGTTTCAAATAAATCGATTTTCCCTCCTTCTTTAAGAAAAACCATCGCCTTTTTCCAATCTGCTTGTTGAATTTTTTTTCTGGTTTTTAAAGCCCGTCGGCTTTTACCTGCGACATTGATTGTTCTTACTCTATTAACTTTAACTTTAAAAAATCTTTCCACCGCTTTTTTAATTTCTCCTTTTGTTGCATGCCTATCAACCTGAAAAATATAACCACCCTGGCTGTTTAAAGAGGTCGATTTTTCCGTAACTAATGGTTTTTTTAAAACAAAATTTAAATCCATATTTCTTTTAATTTTCCAACTGCTTCTTTTGTAAAAACTAATTTTCCACTATTAAGAACTTTGTAAGTATTTAAATAATTCACTTGAACTAAATCTAAATTTTTAATATTACGACCGGCACGTATAATATTTTCATTTTTCTTATCTAAAACAATTAAAACTTTATTTTTTTTATCATTAATTTTTAATTTTTCCAAACTCTCATTCATTTTCTTGGTTTTAGCCTCAATCTTATCAAAATCTTTAATCACTAAAATCTCTTTGTCTTTTAATTTACTTGTTAGGGCGGAAAACAAAGCTTGTCGCTTCATTTTTTTTGGCATTTTTAATTGATAATTTTGTTCTCCATTCGGACCATGAGAAACACCTCCACCCACAAAAATAGGAGCGCTTTTACTCCCATGTCTAGCCCTGCCTGTTCCTTTCTGTTTAAACCATTTAGCCGTTGTTTTAGCAACTTCACTCCGAGTTTTAGTTTTCGCTCCGGCTTTTCTTTGATTACTTAGAAAGACTAAAACAGCTTGAGCCATCAAAGGTTCGTTAATTTTAACCCCAAAAATTTCTTTTGGTAATTCAATTTCGCCGGATTTAACTCCAGCCATTGTATAAAGATCAATTTTTAACATTATTTTCTTCCTTTTCAACTACTTCTTTAGCTTTTTCTTCACTAACTATTTCTTCTGTTTTAGCTTCATTGGCTTCTTCTAAATTTTCTTTTAATTCATCTTCTTTTCTTAATCGTTCGATTTTTTCTTCCTCTGTTTCTTTAATTTCTGTTTCGCCCAATTTCATTAAGGGTACAAATTTCTTATTTTCTTTATATTTTATAAGACTAATTTTGCCTTTTTTAGCTCCGGGGATTAAACCTTTTATTAAAAAAAGTTTTTCTTTCATCTCAATATCCATTAATGTTAAGCCACTAATCGTTACTTTTAATCCGCCACTGCGACCGGCCATTTTCTTGCCTTTATAGACTCTACCTGGAGTAGTCCCTTGACCAATTGAGCCAGGAGATCGCTGACGATCAGATTGACCATGAGTTTTGGGTCCACCTTTAAATCCCCAACGCTTAACGACTCCGGTAAAGCCTTTACCCTTAGAACAACCAGTAACTTTGACTAAATCTCCAGGCTTAAAACCTTCAACAGAGTCTACCTGCAAATAAGTTACAGGAATTCTGACTCCGTCTTGAGTAAATTTTTGTACTGTTTTTAATTTAATTCCAATTGTCTGTCCTTGCATATTTTTATCTTGATTTTAACCACTAAAAAGAGCGCCGGAGGCACTCTTAAGCAAACGTGCTTTTGTTTAAAATATAGTTTAACTCTAGAAGAGCCTCACCTCCATTACGAGTAATTATAAGGTAAAACCTTGGATTTTGCAAGCAAATAAAAAGCGAAACGCTTGAATTTTGTAAATAAAAAAAGAGGTTATTTTTTTGAACGTATTTACATCCTAATTTCGATGTCAACACCTGCAGGAAGATTTAAATGCATTAAGGAGTCAATTGTTCTCTCTGTCGGTTCAAGAATGTCAATTAAACGCTTATGGGTTATAATTTGAAAATGTTCTTGGGAATTTTTATCAGTATGAGGACTAGAGATAACGGAAATTAATTTTCTTTGGGAAGGAAGAGGAATAGGACCAATTACTTTAGATCCGCTAGCTAAAGCAACTTCTATTATTTTTTCGCAGCTTTCATCGATAACTCGATGATCATACGATTTTAAACGTACTCTTATTCTACCTTTTGCCATCTTGATTCTTCGAAAAACAAGGTTCTGTCGCCTAAGGCGACAGATTCTTATCTTAAGTTTGATTAAGCAATAATCTTTGAAATAACTCCGGCTCCAACCGTATGGCCACCTTCACGAATAGCGAAACGGAAACCCTCTTCCATAGCTATTGGCTGAATGAGTTTAACATTCATTTTAGCGCTATCACCAGGCATGACCATTTCTACTCCGGTTGCTAAAGTTACTTCACCAGTAACATCGGTTGTCCGGATAAAAAATTGAGGTCTATAACCTGAGAAAAAGGGCGTATGACGACCACCTTCTTCTTTAGTTAAAATATAAACCTCTGCCTCAAATTGAGTATGAGGAGTAATACTGCCGGGTTTAGCTAAAACTTGACCTCGTTCAACATCATCTTTTTCAATACCCCGCAAAAGAATACCAACATTGTCTCCGGCCTGACCTTGATCCAAGGTCTTCCGGAACATTTCTACTCCGGTAACAATGGTTTTTTTGGTTTCGCGAAGACCAACGATTTCAATTTCATCGTTAACCTTAACGATACCTCTTTCAATACGACCGGTAACAACTGTCCCTCGACCTTTAATCGAGAAAATATCCTCAATCGACATCAAGAACGGCTTATCTAACGGTCTTTCTGGAGTTGGGATATATTCATCCACCGCTTTCATTAAATCTTGGATGGCTTTTATATCTTCGGCATTACCTTCCAAGGCTTTTAAAGCCGAGCCGCGGATAAACGGAACTTTATCACCAGGAAACTTATATTTAGTCAAAAGTTCCCGGACTTCCATTTCAACCAAATCAAGCAATTCCGGATCTTTAACCATATCGGTTTTGTTTAAGAAAACGACAACGGCCGGAACGTTCACTTGACGAGCTAATAAAATATGCTCCCGCGTCTGAGGCATCGGTCCATCATTAGCGGCCACAACTAAAATAGCTCCGTCCATTTGGGCGGCGCCGGTAATCATGTTTTTGATATAATCTTTATGCCCAGGACAATCGATATGAGCATAATGACGATTAGCCGTCTCATATTCAATATGAGCAATATTAATCGTTACTCCTCTGGCTTTTTCTTCAGGAGCGCTGTCAATCTGATCATAAGCTTTAAAAGTAGCACCACCGGCTTCAGATAAAACTTTGGTAATCGCTGAAGTTAATGTCGTCTTTCCATGATCAACATGACCAATCGTCCCAATATTTAAATGGGGTTTAGTTCTTTGATAAGTATTTTTGTCTGCCATAAATTACCTCCGTTTTTTTAATTTATAATTTTATTAACTACAGCTAGATTTTCTAATTATAATCAAGCTTATTGTATTTTACAAGATTAGATTGTTCTTTTCAAGACCTATCTGATAACTGGCTGACCAACCTTTTTTTCTTTAATTTTCTCAGTAATATTGGAAGGAACTTCTTCGTAATGACTTGGCTCCATATAAAAAGTCGCCCGTCCTTGAGTTAAGCTTCGCAAAGAAGTCGCATAGCCAGAAAGTTCAGATAAAGGAACTGTACAAACAATGATTTTCATTTTCCCTCGATCCTGAGTTTCGGTAATTTGAGCTCTTTTACTGGATAAATCACCAATAACATCTCCCATAAAATCTTCAGGAGTCGTCACTTCCAGTTTCATAATCGGTTCAATTAAAATTGGGTCAGCTTCCATAACAGCCTGTTGTAAAGCCATAGAACCGGCAATCTTAAAAGCAATTTCCGAAGAATCAACATCATGGAAAGAACCGTCATATAAAGCGACTGTCATATCGACTAAAGGATAACCAGCTAAAACTCCTTTACCCATGGCTTCTTTAATCCCTTTTTCTGCAGCCGGAATAAATTCAGATGGAATAGTTCCGCCTCTAATCTCATTTAAGAATTTAAAACCTTCACCCCGATTTACAGGATCAACCCGCACTAAACAATGGCCATACTGACCGCGACCACCAGATTGGCGAATGTATTTACCTTCACCTTTGGCGGTTTTTTTAATGGTTTCTTTATAGGCAACTTGAGGGGCGCCGGTATTTGCCAAAACATTAAATTCTCGCTTTAGACGATCAACTAAAATTTCCAAATGCAACTCGCCCATACCGGCAATCGTGGTCTGGCCGGTTTCCGGATCAAATTTAATTCTGAAAGTCGGATCTTCATCAGATAAAGCCCGCAAAGCATAGCCTAATTTTTCCTGATCAGCTTTGGTTTTAGGCTCAATGGCTAAAGAAATAACCGGATCCGGAAAAGAAATTGATTCTAAAATAATTTGATTATCTTTCTCACATAAAGTATCTCCGGTGGTAGTGTCTTTAAAACCAATCACCGCCACAATTTCTCCGGCTTCAGCCTTATCAATAGTTTCTTTTTGGTCAGCGTGCATTAAAAGCAAACGGGAAACTCTTTCTTTTTTCCGCTGAGTGGGATTGTAAATTTCAATACCGGAGCGGATTGTTCCGGAATAAATCCGTAAATAAGTTAAACGGCCAACATGAGAATCGGTTTGAACTTTAAAAGCTAAAGCGGCTAAAGGTCCATTAGGATCATTAACTCTTTTTTCTTCTTGATTGGTTTGGGGATTAATACCCATAACCGGCGGAATATCTAAAGGTGAAGGTAAAAAATTAACCACACCATCTAAAATCGGTTGAACCCCTTTATTGCGTAAAGAAGACCCAGCGTAAGTCGGAACAATCTTACCAACAACTGTACCTTTACGTAAACCAGCTATAATTTCTTCATTACTAATCTCTTCACCATTAATAAATTTATCAGTTAATTTTTCATCAAACTCCGCGGCTTGTTCAGCGAGCTTTTCTTTGTATTTTTTAGCTTTCTCTTTCAAATCAGCTGGAATTTCTTTTTCTTCAAATTTTTCTCCGGATTTATCTTTTTGGTCATCCCAAATTAAGGCTTTCTGACTTAAAATATCAACCACGCCCACAAAATCTTTCTCACTGCCAATCGGATAGGTAATCACCGCAATATTAGCTTCCAAACGGTCTTCAATCATCCCCACTGTATGTTCAAAATCAGCCCCAAGTTTATCCATTTTATTAATAAAAGCCAAACGGGGAACATGATAACGATCTGCCTGACGCCAAACTGTTTCTGATTGTGATTGAACTCCTTCCTCAGCGTCAAAAACAATAATCCCGCCATCCAACACTCTTAAGGAACGTTCTACTTCAGCGGTAAAATCAACGTGTCCGGGGGTGTCAATAATATTGATCCGATGATCATCCCAAAAAGTGGTCGTGGCCGCGGAAACAATAGTAATACCTCTTTCCCGTTCCTGAACCATCCAATCCATCTGGGTTGTTCCTTCATCAATATCACCGATTTTGTAACTGCGGCCGGTATAAAACAAAATTCTTTCAGTGGTAGTAGTTTTACCGGCATCAATATGGGCAATGATACCGATATTCCGAACTTTTTCAATCGGAACAACTCTTTTTTCGATGTTTTTGTTTTCTCCTGCCATTTTAAGTTTACGAAAAACAAGGTTCTGTGCAAAACACAGGTTCTTATTCTAAATTTAATTATAACTCTTTGAGCATAAAAAACTGCTTCTTTCCGAAGCAGCTGCTTCAACTAATTGATTTTAACAGAAAATCATTCCTTAATCAACAAAGCGTTAGCTATTTTTACTTTATTATCGGTTATTTTGATATAATCAGACCCAGAATGAGTATTGAACAAAAAAGTCAAACAGTTGAGCGGAAAGGTGAAAAAAATGGTTTTTGGCTTTGGGATGATTTAAATGCCAATGAAAGAGACATTTGCTACCGTTTAGTGCATGGTGGTGGAATGTTGGGATGGAATAAAAAAAGCCTAAATGCAGCTCATTTAAAAACGGTTAATCTAGAAAATTTAACTGGAAAAGAAATATTAAGAAAAGTCAGCCTTTTTCAATTAGCTCAAGAATTAGTTAATGACGAGTTCAGCTGTTGGAAAAAAGAAGAGTTTGATGAAATGGGAGGTTTTATGGCTTTAACTAACGAAAAAGATCGTGATTTTTTCAGAGATTTTGATCAGGCTACTGAAATGGTAAATAAAGGAGAAAATGCTGATTACTTAGAAGAGCGCTACCAAATCGCCAGAAAAGATCTTTATGATTTTGTAAGTTTGTTTTAAACAACAAAAGTCTTGAGGTTTAAAATTCCCAAATCAGAATCTAAAAATCTACCATTTTCCTGAATAACTTTACCATCTAAAATTACTTGACCTCCACCATATTTTTGATGCATTAATGATGATAAATCCCAATGAAGTGAAGTCTTGTCCTGAGTATTACCATTATTAACTTTAACTAAATTGCCATCTTGGTTCTGAACATTGTCATAGCAATGACCTAAGGCAAAATGAAAACTCCCACCCACTTTTTCATTCAAAAGAGCACTAAAATATTTCTTTTCTAAACCGGGGTTTGTCCCAAAAGCAATTTCACCTAAATAACGATTTGCCTCCGTCCGCTCAAAAATCTCTTTTAAGAAAGGTTCGCCTTTATCAGCTGAATAACCAACTACTTTGCCTTGATTGAAAAGCAAATAAATATTTTTGAACATTTTCCCCTCGTAAAGATATTCACCAGTCAAGTAAACTTGGCCTTCGGCAGAATCTAAAACCGGAGCGGAATAAACTTCTGATCCAGGATAATTAGCCTCAATCGTTGTGCCTAAAAAACTCATGCCTTCAATATTCATTTTTAAATTGGTTCTTTTTTTAGGATCACGATTTTCTTCATCAACTTTAAATTCGAGAATCTTGCCTTGATCTAAAATTTTAACTAATTTTTCCTGAGCTTTAGCAATCTTTTCCCAAGGCTGTTTACAGGATTCAATAAACTCCTGAAAATAATCTTCATATTTTAATTTTTCTTTTTTGGCTTCATAAGGTGTCGGCCAATAAATCAAACACCAGGGAACCGTCCCTTCAATCCGCCTTTTGTTAGTTTGATGAGATAAACTTTCAAAAAGCTCTTGTCTTTTTTTAGGAATCTTATTAAAAATTTCCGGATTCTTATCAGCTCTGATAAGAAAAACGGCATCAGCCTCATCATTTAAATCTTTTAACCTGGCAAAATATTTTTCTAAGCCTTCGTCAGAATCCTGACAAGCAATCGCTACTTCATCTTCTAAATTTCTTTTAAAAAGATTAATTTTAGCCGGATTTTTAAAATCACGACAATAATTTTTAATTTCATCAGCTAAGGGTTTGCCTAAAGGTTCGTAAATGACAAGAATTTTTTGATTATCTTTTAAATGAAGCGAATCCTCGACCATAGAACGACCAATAAACTCAGTTGCTTGTTTCACTTTTTGAGTGAATTCTTGATTGGGCTGAAGATTTTCAGTTTCCATAAAAGAAAATGAAGTTTACCATCTAAAATAAGAACTTTTCACTTTGTTCAAAAACCTTTTTTCATCTGGCAGCCTCTGGCTACCATCTGAAATGAGCAAAAGCTTTGTTGGCATCTGCCATTTTATGAACGTCCTGTTTTTTCTTAATCGCGGCTCCGGTATTATTATAGGCATCCAAAATTTCCGCTGCCAATTTTTGCCAAAAGTGATGGTATTCTTTATTGGAACGAGACCTAGCCGCATTAATTAACCAACGTAAAGCTAAAGATTCTCGGCGTTCGGTTCTAACTGGAGCCGGAACTTGATAAGCCGCTCCGCCAATACGACGAGAACGAACTTCCATCGCTGGTTTAATATTTTCTAAAGCCGTACTTAAAATATCTAGAGCCTTAAGATTTTCTTTTTCTTTCTCTTTAACTAAAAATTCTAAAGCTTGGTAAACTTGTTTTTGAGCTATTGATTTTTTACCGCTAATCATTAAATGATTAATTAAATGAGCCACTAGATAGCTTTGATAAATTGGATCAGGTATTGAAGTTCTTTTTTTAACTTTTCCGGCTCTTGGCATTTAAAATTAAACTGTTTTCGCTTTCGCTCGAACAGCTCCTCCTTCTTTTCTAGTCCCATATTTTGATCTGGCTTTTTTCCGTCCTTCGACTCCAGCTAGATCAAATTTACCTCTAACTAAATGGTATTTTACCCCAGGCAGATCCTTAACCCGACCGCCTCTGACCATAACAATTCCGTGTTCAGCTAAACTATGGCCTTCACCTTGGATATAAGCTGTTACTTCTTGTTTATTAGATAATTTAACTCTAGCTACTTTTCGTAAGGCCGAATTAGGTTTTTTTGGCACCATAGTTTTTACCAATAAAACCACACCACGTTTTTGCGGATTAATTGTTGAACTCATTTTTTGGATACGAGAATTAAAACTTTTTCTTAAAGCTGTTGCCCGAATCTTTTTATTGATTTTTTTTCGTCCCTTACGGACTAATTGGTTAATTGTTGGCATGACGTTAAATTTTAACAGATTTATAATTAAGATTCAATTTTGGCTCTTTCTGGAATAACTGGAATTAGTCGACCAATAATAACATTCTCTTTAAGACCAACCAATTTGTCTTCTTTGCCTTCTAAAGCAGCATCGGTCAAAATATTTGTAGTCTCTTGAAAAGAAGCGGCTGACAACCAAGAATCGGTGTATAAAGAAACCCGAGTTAAACCAAGAACTACTACTTGAGCTGTAGACGGTTCACCACCTTCAGCTAAAATTCGAGAGTTTTCTTCTTCGAAACGCGCTTTACTGACAAATTCACCAGCTAATAAAGCCGTATCACCAGTTGTTTCTACACGAACTTTATCACTCATACGACGAGCAATAACTTCAAAATGTTTATCATGAATTGGAATTCCTTGAGATTCATAAACCGCCTGTAACTCCTCAATAAGATATTCTTGAGCTGCTTGTAAACCGCGAATTTGTAAAATATCTTTAATATCTAAAGCCCCTGAAGCCAATTGAGTCCCAACACCTACTAATTGGCCTTCTTCAACATTTAACTTACTTGTTAAAGGAATTATATATTCCATTTCTTCCACTGGTTTACTCGTAGTTTTAACCCGTACCTTATAACCATCTTCTTCTTCAAGAATACTAACTTTCCCGGCGATTTCGGCTAACGGAGAAACAACTTTAGGTAAACGTGCTTCAAAGATTTCTTCAACTCTCGGTAAACCTTGTGTCACATCAGAAACAACAATTCCACCAAAGTGTTTAGTCTTCAAAGTTAACTGTGTCCCTGGTTCACCAATTGATTGAGCGGCCAAAACTCCAGCTGGAGTTCCGATTTCAGCCAGTTTTTTATTGCTTTGATCCCAACCGTAACAAGCCACACAAAGACCATATTTAGATTCACAAGTTAAAGGCGAACGAACCGTAACTTCTAAAATATTATGGTGTTCTAAGGTTTCTATATTTTCTTCAGTTATTAATTCACCTTTCTTTAATAAAACTTTTTTATCTTTAGGATTAATTATCGAAGCTGCCAGAATTCTTCCCTTGAGACGATCAAAAAATTTCTCAGCTCTTTTTTTGCCTTTTTCACGACTGATAATAATTCCCTTATCTGTATGACAATCATCTTCTCGCAAAATAAGATCATGAACTGCGTCTACTAAACGACGAGTTAAATAACCGGCATCAGAAGTTTTCAAAGCAGTATCAGTTAAACCTTTACGCGAACCGCGAGCAGAAGTTACGTATTCAAAAACGGAAAAACCTTCCCGATAATTAGACTTAATCGGTAACTCCACAATTTTACCCATTGGATCAACTACCAAACCTTGCATCGCTGAAAGTTGTTTAACTTGGTCTTTAGAAGTTCTACCTAAACCAGCGTCAATAATTAAACGGATGCTATTCTCTGGTTCAAATTGTTGCCAAGTTAAATCAGCTAACTCATCAGAAGTATCCATCCAAATTTCTTTAGCTAATCGACGTTTTTCTTCTTCTGTAATTAAGCCTTCAGCAAAATTTTTCTCTAATACGTTAGCTTTTTCATTGGAGGCTTTAATAATTTCACTTTTTTGTGGATAAATTTTACAGTCAAAAATACCGGCTGATAAACCAGCTTTTGTTGAAAAACAAAAGCCTAAATCTTTAAAACTATCGATTAGTTTCACCACTTTTTCTCGTTCACAAACTTGAATTGCTTTGGTAACTAAAGATTGAATAGTTTTTTGACGAATGTTATCATTAACAAAAGGCATTTCTTCCGGCAAGACTTCGTTAAAAAGAATTCGGCCAACAGTAGTTTGAATAATTTCTTTATTTAAACGAACTTTAATAAATTGTCTTAAATTTATTTTTTCTTCCTGATAAGCTAAAATTGTTTCTTCTTTATCAGAGAAAATTGTTGGAAATAGAGGTAAACGACTATCAACAGAAGTTAGGAAATAACAGCCTAAAGCCATTTCTTTATCCGGGATAGCCACCGGTGAACCATCAGAAGGTTTTAAAAGATTATTATCTGATCTTAAATATTTAACAGCTTCTTCTTGAGCTTTTTTACCTAATGGAATATGAACAGCCATCTGATCACCGTCAAAATCAGCATTATAACCTTTACAAACACAAGGATGAATCTTAATAGCATTACCTTCAACCAAAATTGGATAAAAAGCTTGAATCCCTAATTTGTGTAAAGTCGGTGCCCGGTTTAATAAAACCAGATGATCTTTAGTAATTTTTTCCAAAATATCATAAACTTCCGGCGGACGATGTTCTAAAAAATATTTAGCGCTCTTAACATTAGGAGCTAAACCAGACAAAATTAATTCATGTAAAACAAAAGGCTTAAACATCTCTAAGGCCATTTCTTTAGGTAAACCACACTGGGTTAACTTTAAATCAGGACCGACAACAATAACTGAACGACCGGAATAATCAACTCTTTTCCCTAAAAGATTTTGACGAAAACGACCTTGTTTCCCTCTTAAAATATCGGACAAACAACGTGAAGGTTTAACTTGGCGGCGCAAACGCTGAACCGGACTTTTAGTGGCATCAATTAGACTATCAACAGCTTCCTGGAGCATTCTTTTTTCATTTCTTAAAATAATCTGCGGAGCTCCTAAATCAATTAAATGTTTTAAACGATTATTGCGATTAATAACACGTCGATAAAGATCATTCAAATCACTGGTGGCAAAACGACCCCCAGAAAGTTGAACCATTGGCCGTAAATCTGGAGGAATTACCGGTAAAACTTGAATAATCATCCAAGCTGGGTTTACTTCTGCTTTTCTCATTCCTTCAATTAGAATCAGCCTTTTAGTGGCTTTAATATGACGAGCCCCAGTACTTTCTTTAACTTCTTGACGTAAATCAACTAAAAGTTTATCTAAATCAAGTTTTTTTATAACTTCCAAAAGGACTTCAGCCCCCATACCAATTTTAAAGAAAGATAAAGCTTTATAAGAAGCCAAACGGAAATATTCTTCTTCATTTAAAAGACTTAATTCTTTAATTCTTTGGATCAACTCTGTCATGACTTTAGCATTTTCATGAAGTTTTTCCTGTTCTAAAATTATTTCATCTCTTAAATTTTGAATTTTTTGTTTAGCACGTAATTTAAGTTCTTCACAAGCTAAAAGTTCTTGATCTTTATTTTTGATTTTTTTCTGAGTCTCTTTAATCCCTTTCTCGCTATCTTTTTCAATTTCTTTAATTTGAATTTCTAAATTTTTATTAAGCTCTTTGATCTTCTCTTCCGTTTCCTTATCTATTTGAGCTAAGATTTCTTTTTTCTTTTCCTGATCAGCTTCAGTTACTAAATATTGAGCAAAATAAATTACAGATTCCAATTCATGAGGAGAAATATCTAAAAGCAAGGAAAGTTTTGATGGTCCACCTTTAAAAAACCAAATGTGAGCCACCGGCGTAGCTAAATTAATATGGCCCATTCTTTCCCGGCGTACACGCGATTGGGTTACTTCAACACCACAGCGATCGCAAATAATTCCTCTGTAACGAATTCTTTTATATTTACCACAATAACATTCCCAATCTTTAGTTGGACCAAAAATGCGTTCACAGAATAAACCGTCTTTTTCTGGTTTTAATGTTCGATAATTAATTGTTTCTGGTTTAGTTACTTCTCCTTTAGACCAAGAAAGAATTGTCTCTGGAGAGGCTAACTTAATTTTTAATCTGGAAAAATCAATAATTTTATTATCCATTTATTTTTCTTCCTCTTTATTTTCTTTTTCTACCTGTATTTCTTTTTTATCTTTAACTTGAGCTTCTTCTTTCATTTTTACTACTTCTGTTTCTTCTTCATCGTTAACATGAGATTGAACAGTGTCTAAAGGAATAATATCTAAAGACAAACTGTTTAACTCTTTAACCAAAACTTTAAAAGATTCAGGAATGGTTGATTCAGGAACTTCAATTCCCTTGACAATAGCTTCAAAAGTTTTAGCTCGACCAACCACATCATCACTTTTAACCGTTAACATTTCTTGTAATGTATAAGCGGCCCGATGAGCTTCTAGGGCCCAAACTTCCATTTCTCCCAAACGCTGTCCCCCCATTTGCGCTTTACCACCCAACGGTTGCTGAGTAACTAAAGAATATGGTCCTGTGGAACGAGCATGAACTTTATCTTCAACCATATGGACTAATTTTAAAATATAGCTAATACCAACTACAGTTTTTTCTTGAGAAAGTTCTCCTGTTCGACCATCGCGTAAACGGACTTTACCATCTATTGGTAAACCAGCTTTTTTCAACTCATCAATAATTTGCTTTTCATCAATTTTTTCAAAAACCGGAGCAGCTACTTTATAACCTAATTTAGCAGCTGCCCAACCTAAATGGGTTTCAAATAATTGGCCTAAATTCATCCTGGCCAAAACTGATAATGGCGAAATAATAATATCAATTGGTGTACCATCTGGCAAGAAGGGCATATCGGCCGCAGAAACAATTTTAGAAATAACTCCTTTATTACCATGACGACCGGCTACTTTATCACCAACCATTATTTTTCTAATTTGAGCGACACGAACAATCACCTTTTTAATAGCACCCGCTTCTAATTCATCTCCTTTATCACGATCCAAAATTTGAACATCGATAACGGTTCCTGATTCACCATGAGGAACTCTTAAAGAAGTATCTTTAACTTCCCTAGCTTTCTCGCCAAAAATAGCTCTTAATAAACGTTCTTCTGCTGTCAACTCTGTTTCGCCTTTAGGGGCAATTTTCCCAACCAAAATGTCATTAGGCCCGATTTCGCTCCCAACAATGACGATACCATCTTCAGCTAAATTAGCTAAATCATTTTCACTAACATTGGGAATATCACGAGTCAATTCTTCTGGCCCAAGTTTTGTTTCTACCATAGAAGTTTCGTATTCTTCAATACTAATGGAAGTTAAAACATCTTCTTTTGCTAAACGATCAGAGATAACAATTGCATCTTCATATTCCAAACCTTGAAAAGAACAATAAGCAATAATTAAATTACGGCCTAAAGCTAGCTCCCCATTTTGGCAACAAGGACCGTCAATCAAAAGATCATCAACTTTAACCTCATCACCAACTTTGACTAAAGGCTTTTGTAAAAAACAAGTTCCATAAGGATTGGTTCGTTTAAATTTAACTAAGGAATAAGTTTCTTCATTTCCTTTAATCTTAATATTCTCTGTATCTTCTGCAGTTTTTTTTTTTTTTTTTTTCAAAACTATTTTTTCAGCATCGACATAAGTTATTTTGCCATCGTGACGAGCTGAAACTACTCTCTTCATCGCTTGAGCGATAACTTTTTCCATACCAGTTCCTATTATCGGTGATTCCGGGTTAATTAAAGGCACAGCCTGACATTGCATGTGTGTTCCCATTAAAGCCCGGGCTGGCATATCGTGAGATAAGAAAGGAATTAAAGAAGCAGAAGTTCCAAAAACAGCTATAGGAGCAATATCGATTAAATCTATTTTATCAGCAGTTACCTCTAAAAGTTCTCCATTATAACGAACCGGGACCCAGTTATCAGTAATAAAACCATTTTCATCAACATTAACCCCCGCATGAGTAATATGATATTTTTGTTCATCATCTGCGGTTAAATAAATCGCTTCATAAATAACTTTTATTTTAGTTTTTTTGCCATCTTTAATTTTCTCAACTTTAAAATAAGGGGCTTCCAAAAAGCCATATTCGTTAATTTTGGTAAATAAACTAAAGTAAGTTACTAAACCGATGTTAGGACCTTCCGGAGTTCTGACCGGACAAATACGCCCATATTGAGAATAATGGATATCACGAATAGAGAAAGAGGCTCTCTCCCGAGCGATGCCACCACTTCCCATGACGGAAATTCTACGTAAATTATCAATTTCTGATAAAAGATTTGTTTGATCTAAAATTGTAGAAAGTTGATTACTGCGGAAAAATTCATTAATTGAGGCAACCAATAACCGAGCGTTAACCAAACGAGAAGGAGTTACTTCTTCCTCTGGTGAAAACAAACTCATTTTTTCTTTAATGGCTCTTTCTAATCTTAAAAAACCAATACGAAAAGGGCCTTCCGTTAATTGTTCACCTACTCTTTTAATCCTTCGATTGGATAAATGATCAATATCATCAACCTTACCTTCATTGTTTTGTAATTTAATTAGATATTTAATAATGGCAATTAAATCTTGTTTTTGTAAAGTCCAACCTTCAGCCTCGTTAGGAATTTCCAAATTTAAACGTTTGTTAATTTTAAAGCGACCGATTTTCCCTAAATTATAACGACGACGGTTAAAAAACATATTTTCTACCAACTCTTGCGCATTTTCCAAAACTACCGGTTCACCAGGTCTCAATTTTTGATAAAACTCAATAAGAGCCTCTTGTCTATTTTTTGTCTGATCTTTTTCTAAAGTCGGTAATAAAAAATCATTAGCTTTTTTCTCATCAGCAAAAGCTAATAAAATTTCTTCATCTGTAGAAAAGCCAAAGATTCGCAATAAAGTAGTAATCGGGAATTTTCGGCGCCGATCAACCCGAACGTTTATAATATTATTTCTGGTAGTCATTATTTCTAACCAAGAACCATGCAGGGGACGAATATCCGATGTATAAAGCATACGACCGGAAGCCCGATCAACCTCACCGGAAAAAAATGCTCCAGAAGAACGGCTTAGTTGATTAACAATTGCCCGCTCAACACCGTTAATAATAAAAGTCCCTGTCTCAGTCATATGAGGAATATCGCCTAAAAAGACTTTTTGTTTATTTTTCTTGCCGTTTTTTTTATTGGTTAAAATTGCTTCAACTTTTAGAGGACGATCATAAGTAAGGCCTTTACTCAAGGCCTGTTCGATTGTATGACGAGGATCACCGAAAGTCGGTTTCTGTAATTGGATTTCCCAGTTTTTACCGGTAAAATCATTAATTGGGGAAATTTCTTCTAAAGCTTGATTTAATCCTTCCGCAATAAACCAGCGATAGGATTCTTGTTGAATGGACAACAAATCAAGTTTGGGTAGATTTTTATAAATTTTACCCCAAAGAACCCGTCCTGTATCTTTTTTAAAGGAGATCATTAATAATTTTTTTCCCCGACAATAATTAAGCGCGCTATGCGCGCTATCCTTAACTTAAAGATTTAATTAAAGAAAATTTAACACAAAAAAAGTTGTCTGTCAACAGGTTCTTTTGGAACTTGTCTTTTTAACCACTTTATTGACGTTTTTTTCTAAAAAGAGAAAAGATTAAAAAGGTTAGTCCAATTAGAAGAATAATAATGCCAATAATTCTGATTTTACCCAAACGACTAACTTGCGAAATAAGAGTTTGTCCAAAATTATTATTTTTCTGTACCGCAGCTTGAGTTGATCCGGCTCCTCCAAGAACTTGGCCTTCTTCTGTCGTCTGTTCCCCTGTGGTCGTAGTCGTTCCTAAAACTCCTTCTTCAAAACCGGCCGCCGGACCGGCAACAAAACCACCGGTTGGGGTTGCAGAAAGTTCATTGGAATAATCTCCCGGCATACAACCATTGCCTGCTCGGACTTTAAAATAATAAGTCGTATTTCCGGAAAGACCATTAACCGTATAGCTCGTAGTGTTAAAATCACCCACATTAGGATTTCCAAAACTATAAACACCAGAGGTATTACCGTAAGCTACCAAATAATAACTGACGGGACTAGTCGCTTTTGACCAAGATAAGGTCACGGAATTAACTCCGGCAATGGCGCTTAAAAGAGTAGGAGCACTTCCCGGCTTGGTATCGTTACAAACCGGAGCGCTTACACTCCCACCCCCGGATGATGTGGAACTCGAAGTGCTGGTTGAATTAGTCGTTAATGAACCAAAACTCGTAAAGTGATATGTCACAATTTTAGTATCAGTTCCATTATTGATTGCGCATTCGCCCGGAGCTGTTGGTAGAGTTGGCGTATCGTAACTTCCACCGCAGGTGGTTATCGTATACCAGGTGTCTGACCCGGATGGTCTGTAACCCACAGTTCCGGTAACACCCGGTAACATTATGGTAACGGCAGTATCGAAGGTAAGCGTCCCATCGGGCGAACCAACTGAAATAACAGTACTGCCTACACTAAATCCTGCCGGAGCATTTCCTCCGCTTGGCGTGCCGGAAATCGGCGCCTGGATTATTCCATCCCAATCAGCAGGGCCTGCCACAGTTGTTCCATCCGGAATAACAACATCAGCCACACCAGAATTAATGGTAATTTTTGGTAATATTCCTTCTACTCCTCCTTCTTCATTGTCACTAACAAACGCGCTGACATCGATTGTTGGGTCGCATCGCCAGATTCATCAGGAATATCTTGCGCATCAGAAAGGATGATGCCATTTACATTCGTTCCGTTCACTGGTTTGATATAGTTACCAAAACTTGCGCCACCCAAAGTGTAGACAATTGTTATAGTCTTGCCAGTTCCAATTGCATCGGTATCATAATTCGCGATTGCACTAACGGTCACAACATCAGGACTAATAACTTCACCCAAAGCACCTGCTGTCACTACCGCTGTGGTGCTTCCGTCGTATGTCTTTGACAGCGTCAAATCAGGAGAAGCAATAGTCAATTGTTTTTGAGCAATTGCATCATGTACAGTGCCACTGGCATTATTGTAATTACCTGTTACATCGGTGTAACCCCATGCATCAGTTGGATAATCACCAGCATTAGTGTGTGTCGTTCCAGTAAGAACAAGCCCTACCAAATCCTCATTCGAAACACCTTTTGCAGTTCCCGAAGCAGTATGAGGGTTGGCATCATACGTTACAGAATATGGGGTAACAACAATAATTGGAGTTGCTTTTGCAATTGTAAATGTTTGATCAACATTGCCAGCGGGATTGTAAATACCATTTCCTGCTTGTGAAGCTCTAATTGTACAATCACCCGCAGAAACAATGTGAACTGTCGTGTCAGTTACCGTACATACTCCAAGAGTCTGAGCAGCGAATGCTACTGTCAGTCCTGAATCACTTGTTGCACTCACGAGAAAATCAATATTACCATAAGTCTTACCTCCCAATGTGCCAAAGATAATCGTCTGATTTGCCATCCATTTTGCATACACTATTACATTATCAGTAACAGGAGTTGAGGCATTAAACGTAGTACCAGAACCATCGGCTGCAGTTTTCCAACTATCAAATGTATAACCTATTTTTGTTGGAGCGGTTGGTAGGGTTACTGTTGTGTTGTAATTAGTAGTTCTTGTTGTTGGATCAGATTCAGTAGTTCCACCATTTTTATCGAAAGTAACGATGTGAGTATCGATCGCAAAATTTGCAGTACAGGTAACATTTGCATTCATTGTAACTGAACCATCTGTACAGTCTGCATCTCCAGTCCAATTTACAAAATGATAATTTGTTGCTGGTGAATTAGTTAAGGTGACTACATCTCCATAACTATAGGTTCCTGCGGGGCCGGCAGTTCCATTTCCTCCTGAATTAACGGTAAGAGTTATTGAATTTGATCGTGTCGTTTTTTCTGCATTTATATACCAAGGGCTAAAAGAAACACCTGTACTCACCTTGTCGCCAGTTCCAGTACCCACTTCACCTGGCCCTGAAACTGCGCCCCACCAGTTGGTGGTGGCATCAATAGCTGGATCTGCCCCGGTAATATCTGTAGAAAGACCATACCCCGTGTTGCCTGAAATATTATTTTCATTAATGGAATTATTTACTGGTACAATTGAAGTACGTCTTACCAAAAGACCGTTTGAGTTACCTGTTATAGTGTTGCCTGTAATGGTATTATTGCTTGCGGCTGATATCTCAATACCGTTTGTACCGTTATTAGAGATAGTATTATTTGTTACAGTGTTTCCACT
>JAPLYW010000018.1 GCA_026395335.1 Candidatus Shapirobacteria bacterium | reverse complement strand
TTTAGTTAAAAACGGACCTTGACGGGAAAAAGAAAGTATAATTATTCCCGCAATAATAAAAAGTCCTACCGTGGAAAAAGTATAAAGTGTAGTTTGCTTTAATTTTATTTTAAAATGTTTCCGACGTCGACCTCTGGGCATAATTTGATTTTATCACATTGCAGAACCAGGACGAAGATTAATTTTAGCCCCTAAACGAACTTGACCATCGGATAACATTTCAATGGTTTGTGTCCTTTCAGGCAATAAAATTTGTTTTTCCTCATAACCCATTTTTTGAGCTTGTAAGGCATATTGTTTCATTTGCCGAAAAGCTCCACCAATAGGTAATAGATATTTTGGCCGGACAAGACTGATAAGCAAGGCCTGATCAGCTTGAGCTCCATGACCGGAAACATGCAGATTATCGGAAATATCCGAATAAGAAACATCAGCTCCTAAATAAGAAAGTTTATCGATTAGATGATGAATAGCTAATTCACTGCCGGGAATATAGTCAGTAGAAAAAACGACTTTATCCCCCGGCTGAATTTTAATCTGCGGGTTACGGCCATAAACAGTTTTTTCTAAAGCCGAACCGAATTGAGCTTGACTCCCAGAAATTAAAAAAGCTAATTGCTGAGGTTGATAATTCCTAATTTTGTTTAAAGGAACTTCAATTCCTTGGGGTAAATGTAAATAACCCAGTTTGATAGCAATTTTAATGACTTTTTCCACCGAACGCCCCACAAAAACCGCTTTCCGACGATGCTCGGCAATAACATTTAAAGCTTGTTGCCAGCGGGAAACATTGGAAGACATCGTCGTTACAAAAAATTTACCTTTACAATTATGGATTTCTCTTTCAAAAGACTCTTCGATCATTTCTTCTGAAAGGGTATAACCACTGTTTTCGCTGCGCAAACAATCAGACAAAAGTAAATTAATACCCCGATGGCTCAATAAAGCAATTTTATCAACATCACTTTGGCGACCAGAAACCGGAGTCCAATCAAATTTGAAATCACTGCCATGATAAATCAAACCATTAGGAGTCCCAATAATTAAATGATAACTGTCAGGAACAGAATGAGTAACATAAATAAAATCAACCGAAAAAACACCAAGATTAAGATGAGTTTCCGAATTAATAACCTTTACCCTAACCGTAGATGATTGTTCTTCTAATTTTTCTTCAACCATCGCGGCTGTCCAGCGAGAAGCATAAATAGGAATTGGCCTTTTTATTTTAGTTAATAAAAAAGGCAAACCGCCAATATGATCATCATGCCCATGAGTTAAAATAATCGCTCTAATTTTATCTTGGTTTTCTATTAAATAAGTAAAATCAGGAATTGCTAATTCGGTTTTTCTGTTCGCTTTTTCCATAAAACCAACACCACAATCAACAACTAAAATATTATTTTGGTATTCGTAAACAAAAAGATTTTGAGTAACATTACCAAAACCACCAAAAGAAATAATCTTTAAAGTTGATTGGTTATTATTTTCTTTTCTTTTAAAAATCATCATTTTTTTTGATCCACCAGCTGGTGGAGAGAAACAAGGTTCTGTCGTTTCGACAGGTTCTTATTTTTTAATCACCAGGTAGGTAGAAATTCTTTAATGTTCTCATTATTAAGTGAGAATGATTTCCCCTTGCCCTCAATCACCATTTTAGCAATTTTCCGGCAAATACCATCAATTGTCCGCTCTAAAGTTCTTATCCCGGCATCATAGCCTAAGGGTCGGACAATTTTTGCCCAAACTTCCTGATCAATTTTGACTGTTTCTGCGTTCAAACCATTCTCTTTAAGAACTTTCGGCAGGACATAATTTTTGCCAATGTTAATTTTCTCTTCATCTGTATAAGAAGGCATTTGGATTGGCTCTAGTCGATCCATCACGGCTGTAGAAATAGAGCCTATATTATTACACGTTGTTATAAACAGAACTTCAGAAAGATCAAAAGGATAATCAATAAAATGATCCTGAAAGGTTTTATTTTGTTCTGGATCTAAAAGTTCTACTAAAACTCCCATAACACTGGAACGCCCTTCATCTGTCACCCGATCAATTTCATCCAAAAGAATTACCGGATTTTTTGTCCCAACCCTTCTTAAAGCTTTGATAATCAAACCTGGCTCAGCATCCGGCCTTAATCTTGATTGGCCTCTTAAATCTAAAGGGTCTCCCAAACCGCCAAAAGGCACCCGGGCAAATTTTCGACCCATGGCCTGGGCAATTGAAGAAGCAATCGTTGTTTTTCCAGTTCCAACTAAACCTACAAAACATAAAATTGGCGCTCTTTGAACTTCACTTTTATTCTTTCTTAAACTTAAAACTGATAAATATTCTAATAATCTTTCTTTAATTTCTCCTAGCCCATAATGATTTGAGTCTAAAACTTTTTTAGCGTTGATTAAATCTAAAATATCTTCACTCCGTTTTTGCCAAGGTAAATTTGTAATCCAATCAAGATAATGAGCGGTTTTTTCATACTCGGTAGAATATTCACCGTAACGAACCATTCGACCTAATCTTTGGATCATTTGGAGACTTTTATCTTTAAGTTCCGGTGGAAGATTAACTGAATTAATCTTTTTTTCTAACTCATTAACTTCACTTATTAACGGGGCGAGGTTATCCATTTTTATTTAAAATTAGCTTAACAGAAAAACTTCTTAAAAACAATTAACGACGAGGAAAACGAGACGGCCCTCCATCCGACCGTTTATTATGGTAATTTGACGCAGGACGCTGATTATCTTCTGGTCTTTCATCTTTTTCATCTAAAATCATACTCAAACTAATCCGACCCTGATCATCAATCTCTCTAACTCTGACCTGAATTTTTTGACCAAGAGAAACAATATCTTCCGGATTGCTAACAAAACCTGAAGCCATTCGGGAAACATGAACCAAACCGTCTTTTCCTGGTAAAACTTCAACAAAAGCGCCAAAAGGCTGAATGCGGACAACTGTTCCTTCAAAAATTTCTCCGGACGGACTAAGCTTTTAACCCATTCAACGGCTTTAGTTACCGCGGCTTGATCAGACGAGGAAATATTAACACTACCGTCATCTTCAACATCAACCTCAGCACCGGTCTCACTGATAATTTTTTTGATAATTCTTCCTCCAGGACCAATAACTTCACCAATTTTTTCTACCGGCACTTTGACGACTTCAATTTTAGGAGCGAATTTAGAAACTTGTTTTCTACACTCAGGTAAAACTGCTAACATTTTACCTAAAATAAAAGCTCTGCCTTCTTTGGCTTGAGCTAGAATTTTTTTAATAGTGGCAATACTTAAATCAGTTTTCTTAACATCCATCTGCATAGCCGTTACTCCGTCTTTTGTTCCAGCAACTTTAAAATCCATATCACCTTTAAAATCTTCCAAACCAATAATGTCTGAAAGAATAACTTCTTTATCACCTTCACTGATCAAACCTATAGCAATACCGGAAACTGGAGACTTTATGGGTACACCAGCATCCATTAAAGAAAGGGTTGAACCACAAACAGAGGCCATGGAAGTCGAACCATTGGAAGACATAATTTCTGAAACAACTTGGATCGCATAAGGAAATTTATCCACTGCTGGAATAACCGCCAATAAAGCTCTTTCCGCTAAAGCTCCATGACCGATTTCCCGGCGCGAAGGCGATCCCATTCTTCCGGTTTCACCAACAGAATAAGGCGGCATATAATAATGATGCATATAGCGCTTGGTTTCCTCACCTTCCATATTTTCAATGAATTGGCCTAAAGAAGGCGAACCAAGTGTCGTAACGCTTAATCCTTGAGTTGTGCCTCTCCTAAACATGGCGGAACCATGAGTTCTGGGTAAAACTCCAACCATAGCTTCAATTTCTCTGATTTCAGTAGGTTTACGGCCATCTGGTCTTTTACCTTTTTCAATGATTTGATATCTTAGGGTTTTTTTGGTTAGTTTATCAACAATTTTAACAATGGTATCTTTTTTCTCATCCGAATATTTTTCCATTAAAGCTTCAATAATTTCTTCTAAAAAGCCGCTATTAGCCGATTCTTTAGAGCCCATGGCTTCCACTAATTTTTCTAGCTTTGAACCTAATTCTTTTTCAATCTTTTTAACTAAAGTCGCATCAAGTTCTTTATTTTCAAAAACCTGTTTTTTCTTACCGACTTCTTTAGCTAAAGATTCTATAAGGGTAATAACTTTTTGAGCTTCTTTTTGGCCGTATTCAATACCCTTGAGAATAGTTTCTTCCGGAACCTCTTTAGCTTCACCTTCCAACATAATTATCGCTTTGGGAGTGGTGGAAAGGATTAAATCCATAGGTGAAGATTTTAAATCTTCAAAAGAAGGGTTAATAATGAAATTTTCTTTATCAGCAGTAGAACCGATACGGACAGCGCCAACCGGACCCTGCCAAGGAATATCGGAAATTGTTAATGCCGCTGAAGCAGCACAAATTGAGGGAATATCGGCATCATTTTCAGCATCAACCGATAAAATGGTAATTACCATTTGCATTTCATTACGATAACCTTCAGGAAACAAAGGTCTAATTGAACGATCAATTAAACGAGCCTTTAAGGTTGCTTCTTCAGAAGGACGGCCATCTCTTTTTACCCAACGGGAACCTTTAATCCGACCACCGGCATAAAGTCTTTCCACATATTCAACTTGCAAAGGAAAATAATCCAAATCCTCACGAGGCTTAGAGGCCACCACTGTAGCCAAAACCATGGTATCGCCATAAGAGGCCACCACTGTAGCCAAAACCATGGTATCGCCATAACGAGCGATAACCGCGCTGCTAGCTTGTCCGGCGAAACGACCAACTTCTAAAGTTAGAGTTTTCCCACCAAGATCAACTGATTTGGAAACAATTTTCATTTTGAGTCTTCGAAAAACAAGGTTCTGTCGTTTCGACAGGTTCTTATTTTAATAAATTTCCTTATTTGGAAAGTTTAAGTTCTGAGACAATTCCTTTATATCTTGTCTCATCTTTTTTTAGAAGATAAGTTAATAATCTTCTTCTTTTAGAAACCATTGATAAAAGACCACGGCGAGAATGAGTATCTTTTTTATGTTCTTTTAAATGATCAGTTAAGTTTTTAATTTTGTAACTTAAAAGAGCAATTTGAACTTCTGGAGAACCAGTATCACCTTTAGTCTGGGCAAATTTTTTAATAATTTTTGATTTTTCTTCTAAACTTAAAGATAAGAGAGAAACAAAGTTCTTTTTGAAGCGCACAATTATTGTTTTATATTATTTTATAAACTCATTTTAACAAAAAACGATTTATTTAACAAGAGGATAAAAAAGATTAACTTAAATTTTGGTATCACCTTTATAAATTTTCGGCTTAAACCAATCAGGCGAAGGTTTTTGTCTGATAACTTCATTATTATTATTAATATTATTACTACTATTATTATTGCTATTATTATTTAAATTTCTAACTTCATTTTTTGCTTGTTCAGGAGAAAACCCTCTTAAAGGTTTGCGGCCACCGGCTCTTAAACAAATTGCCATGGCTTCAAAAGTATTTGGAGTAGCCTTATCTAAAGAAAAATCATGGGTAGCATTTTTAATCCCCATCAAAAGATTAGTAGCCATATCTTCATCAATCGTTAATTTCATCGCGGATAAAAATAGCGTAACTAGTTCACTCAAAGAAGCCATTTCTGTCATTACTAAATTAATTTTGGCAAATTGTTTGGTGTTGGAATTAATATCAAAATTAAGGCTTTTACTTTCTTCAAAAAAAGATTTATTTTCAAAATAAATTGTGCCTAAATTTTCCCA
>JAPLYW010000003.1 GCA_026395335.1 Candidatus Shapirobacteria bacterium | reverse complement strand
GCTGGCTAATTTCCTGAGACATCGACTGGCTTCTCTGTTCAGAACTTTTAACCCAATCTTTAAGGGTTTCATCAGGAGTAGCAATTTTTTTTATTTCAGCTAATTTACGCAAAATCAACAAAACAGCCACAAAAAGAGCGATAATAAAAAGAATTAAGAGGAGAAAAAGATCTGATATCATTACAATAGTTTATTTTATCATCAATTAGATTATAAGTGGTGACTTATACAAGCCGGAGGCGTGGTACAATAAAAACACAGGTGAAAAAAACAAACATTATTAAAATTAAATCCAGAAGAAAGAATTTTTTACCAGCTTTAATATTGTCTTTAATTTTCTGGGGTGCATGGATTTATTTAGTTTTCTGGCAACCACCCGCAAATTATCTTCTGATTTTTAGCTTTTATCTTTTACTTTTTTTTGCCGGTTTTTTTTCTCTATCTTTAATTTGGGCTAATTCAAAAATTGGGTTTTTAAATTCTTTATGGTTAATTTCATTTCTAATTTTCCGTTATTTTAAAATCGGAAATTCTCTTAATTTAGGATTATTAACCCTTATTTTTTCTCTCCTGATTTTTTATTTTTATCAAAAAAATCGACCTAAAAAAATGTTTGACAAGATATTAAATAAATGATTTAATTAAAGAAACTTTTCCTTCTGCCCAATTTAACCAATTAAACTGGAACCACTAATTAAGATGCAGGTTTCTAAAAAAAGTATTCATTCCAATATTAGAAAACAGATTTACGATCTTTTATATAAAGTTGTTGCTGATTTAAAAAATCCCGAAGAAGCTAAAGAGTTTTTAACCAGTTTTTTAGGGAAAAATGAGCAAGAAGCTATTTCTCGTAGATTAGGTATCGCTTATCTTCTGAATAAAGGGAAAACTTATAGTTATATCAAAAAGAATTTAATGGTTTCCAGTACAACCGTTGCCACGGTTGCCAGAGAAGCTAAAAAAAGCCAAGGTTTTAAAATTGCTTTAGAAAAAATTAAGGCTGATGAATGGGCCGATAAATGGAATGGGAAAATCAGCCAAATGTTTAAAAAAACTCCTTAATCAAACTTACTCCTTTTAAGATATAATCAAGGTATGAACAAAAAATTTTATATTACCACGGCCATTCCTTATGTAAATGCTGCCCCCCACATTGGTTTTGCCTTAGAGATGATCCAAACTGACACTCTTGCCCGCTATCATCGTCTTTTAAAAGAAGATGTTTATTTTTTAACCGGTAGTGATGAAAATAGTTTGAAAAATGTTCAAGCTGCAGAAGAAAAAAAAATTCCCGTTGCTAAATTAGTTAAACAAAATTCTGACAAATTTTATCAATTAAAAAGCGTTTTAAATCTCTCTTTTAATGATTTTATCCGTACTACCGAAGAACGCCATACTCAAGGAGTACAAACTTTCTGGAAAACTTGCCAAAAAGAAGATATTTATAAGAAAAAATACAAAGGACTTTATTGTATTGGTTGCGAAACTTTTTATACCGAAAAAGATTTGATCGATGGTCGTTGTCCGGAACATAAAACTAAACCGGAAATTATCGAAGAAGAAAATTATTTCTTTCGTCTTTCGAAATATCAATCTTGGCTGGAAAAATTAATCACTAAAGATCAATTAAGAATTATCCCTAAAATTAGGAAAAATGAAATTCTTGCTTTTATCCAGCGAGGTTTGGAAGATTTTAGTATTTCCCGCTCTGTCAAAAGAGCTCATGGCTGGGGAATTCCGGTCCCCGATGATAACCAACAAATCATTTACGTTTGGTTCGATGCCTTAACCAATTATATTACCGCCTTGGATTGGCAAAATAATGGTTCGCTCTTCCAAAAATATTGGCCGGCAGATGTTCATATGATTGGCAAGGGTATTAGCCGTTTCCATACTATTTATTGGCCAGCGATGTTAAAAAGCGTAGGAGTATCTTTGCCAAAAGAAGTTTTTATTCACGGGTATATTACGATTAATGGCGAAAAAATCAGTAAATCATTGGGGAATATTATTGATCCTTTTGAAATGGTTAAAAAATATGGAATTGATCCAATCCGTTACTATCTTTTGAAAGAAATCCCCGCCTATAACGATGGTGATTTTTCTGAATTAAGGTTTAAAGAAGTTTATAATGCTGATTTAGCCAATGGTTTAGGTAATCTTGTGGCTCGAGTTGCCAAACTTTGTGAAACGGCGAATTTTAAACCAAAAAACCTCAGTAATTCGAATTATACTGGATTAGATAAATTTTTAAATGAATATCGTTTTGACGAAGCTCTTAAATTCATTTGGGAAAAAATCTCGGAAGCTGACCATTATCTTGATGACAATAAGCCTTGGTTGCTTAATGGAAATGAGCTTAGTAAAATTCTACAAAACTTAGTCCAAAAGGTTCAAGAGATTACCAACCTTTTAACTCCTTTTTTGCCGGAAACAGCCGAAAAAATCTTAAAACAATTTCAGGGGCCAAAAATTAAAGCTGAAAACCCGCTTTTCCCCAGAATAAAATAAATGTTAATTGACACTCATGCTCATATCAATTTTCCTGACTTTGAAAGTGATCTTGATCAGGTTATTAACAATTCTATAAAAAATGGTGTTGAAAAAATAATTTGTGTCAGTGCGAACCTTTCTCATTCAATTAAAGCTATAGAAATTGCTAAAAAATATCCCGGTATTGTTTATGCTGCTATTGGTATCCATCCCCAACAAACTGATCCGGAAAATAAAGATTCATTACCAAAACAAATAGAAAAATTAAAAGAGTTAGTTGCTAATAACCAAATTATAGCGATCGGTGAATGTGGCTTGGATTTTTCCGAAGCTCCTAAACCAGAAAAAAATCGTTCTCCGGAAAATCAAGTTTTCCTTTTCAAAAAACAGATTGAAATAGCTCAAGAATTTCATCTTCCTTTAATTGTCCATTCCCGTAAATCTCTTGCTCAAACCTTGGAAATTTTAAATCCTTTGAAGAACAAAATCACCGGTGTTATTCATTGCTATTCAGGCGGGAAAAGTGATATTCATAAAATTGAGGAGATTGGTTTTTATTTTGGGCTAGACGGCAATCTGACTTATGATATTGGCTTACAAAACGTAGCCAAACTAATCCCCTTAGAAAAAATTGTTTTAGAAACAGATTGTCCCTTTTTAACGCCCCAGCCTTATCGTGGTTTGAGAAACAAACCCAAAAATGTTAAAATCATTGCTGAGTTCCTAGCAGAAATTAAAGGTATTTCTTTACAAGAGCAAGAGATTAGTCAAAAGACCACCAAAAACGCCCAAGATTTATTCAAAATTAAAAAATGAAAAATTTTACGGAAAAACATGATCGGCAAATACAAAGATTTTTAGAAATTTTGCCAGGAAGTTTAACTTGGATCTTAATTCTTTTCCCCTTATGGGGAGCTTTTTTCATCCCCAAAGCCGTGGCTTATTTTACTATTGCCTTTTTAGTTTTTTGGCTATATCGTTCTTTTCAAAGCGCTATTTTAGGTATTAGAGGTTATATTAAAATCAGAAAAAGCGAGGAAACTAATTGGCAAAAAAAATATTTAAAAGATAGAAATAAAAATTCCCTAGATTGGAACAAAATTAAAAATGTTATTATTATCCCCAATTATAATGAGTCAACAACTATTATTGGTGCTAGTTTAGAAATCTTAGCAGAACAAAAAGATATCAATAAAAAACAATTGGTTGTTGTTTTAGCTATGGAGGAAAGAGCTAAAGATTCCCACCAGAGAGCTAAAGAATTATTGGAAAAATTTGATGGACGTTTTGATCAACTAATAGCTACTTTTCATCCGGATGGCATCGTTGGAGAAATTAAAGGCAAAGCTTCAAACGAAGCTTGGGCGGCTAAAGAGATTAAAAAAATTCTGGTTGATAAACAAAAAAATAATATCCAAAATATTACTATCACCAGTTGCGATGCCGATACGCATTTTCATTCTCAATATTTTTCCGCTTTAACTTACTCTTTTGCTACTAACAACAATCGTTATTTACGTTTTTGGCAATCACCAATTTGTTGGCATAATAACTTTTGGAAAGTACCAGCCTTAATCAGAATTATCGGAACTTTAAGTAATTCCGGTTATCTAGCCAGTATTCAAGAACCAGACGGACTATTTTTTAATTATTCTAGCTATTCTACTTCGCTTTTCCTCCTGGATAAAGTTGGTTATTGGGATACAGATAT
The DNA here is from genome assembly GCA_026395335.1 of Candidatus Shapirobacteria bacterium. Taxonomy (GTDB): domain Bacteria; phylum Patescibacteriota; class Microgenomatia; order PFEM01; family JAPLYW01; genus JAPLYW01. The sequence continues at coordinate 6,887 of JAPLYW010000003.1, read as the reverse complement.
TATCCCTGAAGACTGGCATATTTTTTTACAATCTTTTTTCCATGAAAATGGCAAGGTTGAAGTAGAGCCGATTTTCCTGACCACCAGTATTGATGCTCCAGAAGGTAAAACTTATTTTGGCGCTTTAAAAAATCGGTATGAACAATGCAAGCGGCATGCTTGGGGAGCGACTGATATCCCTTATGCTATTAAAGAAGCCCTTAAACATCCGGAAATTCCTTTTCTAGTTCGTTTTTTCCGTGTTTATAAAGTTATTGAAAGTCATCTTCTTTGGGCAACCAACTGGTTTATCTTAACTTTAGGAGCTTGGTTACCAGCATGGATTAATCCCTATTTTAAACAAACAGCTTTAAGTTATAATCTTCCAAAAATTTCCCAGTGGATTTTAACTATTTGTTTAATCTTTTTATTGGTTATGATCATTATCGATAAAGCTATGCGGCCAAAAATGACCAGACAGGATCTAGGCCGTTGGTTTGGTTTTTGGGAAACTATTCAATGGATTTTAATGCCTATTGCCGCTTTATTCATGGCCGTTTTACCGGCAATAGAATCACAATCAAGATTAATGCTAGGCAAAAGATTAGAATATAAGGTTACAGAGAAAATTTAATTAAAATGGTTTCTTTATCTGTCCAAAAATTAAAAAAGTTTTTTGGTTCTCACTGGCTTTTAATTCTGCTCTTTTTTACTTTCCTTTTACGTCTTCCTTCGCTTTTTGAACCTTTTACCTATGGAGATGAAGGTATTTATCTAACTTTAGGCCAAGCTATCAGAAAAGGGTTAGTTCTTTATCGTGATATTCATGATAATAAACCGCCAATGATATATCTAATGGCCGCTTTAACTGGTAATTTCTCGCTATATCGAATTTACTATTTTTGCTGGAGTTTTATTACCCTTTTAGTTTTTTGGCAATTAGCAAAACTTCTGTTAGATAAAAATAAAAAGGGAATTATTTTAAGCACTGCTCTTTTTGCCGTTTTAACTAGTCTTCCTTTTTTGGAAGGGAATATTGCCAATGCTGAAAATTTTATGATTTTACCAATTATGGCTGGTTTTTATCTTGTTATTGAACATTTAAATCTTTTAAACAAAAAGAATGGGCTTATCTATTTTTGGTGGTTTTTAAGCGGTATTTTATTTTCTTTAGCTACTCTTTTCAAAATTCCGGCACTTTTTGATTTTGCGGCTGCTTTTCTTCTAATTATGTTTTTTATAGAAAGAAAAAATTATCGCAATTTGATTTCATTTTTATTAATTAATCTTTCTGGTTTCCTCCTGCCAATCATTATTAGTTTTGTCTATTTCTATTTAAAAGGTTCTTTGGGCCAATATTTTACCGCCGCTTTTGCTCAAAATTTACCTTATTTATCCTCTTGGTCAGACAAAGCCAAATCAAGCGGAGGTTTACCTGTTTTACTTCTTGCTCGAACCGGAATAGTTTTTTTAATTACAACTTTGTTTTTTTGTTTTAGAAAAAAAATCAGTTTTCCAGTCAAAATTCTAACTATTTGGTTTATTTTTTCTCTTTTTGCTGCGCTTTTATCTTCACGACCTTATCCTCATTATCTAATTCAGGTTTTACCAAGTTTCTGTCTTAGCTTCGGACTATTATTAGGCAAGAAAAAACAATTTAAGGCAAAAATAATCCCGATAATTTTTTCAGCAATTTTAATCTTTTCCTTTATCTCTTTTAATTTTTGGTATTACCCTAGCTGGCCATATTATAAAAATTTTTATCAATACGCTTTAAGGTTAAAAACTAAAGATAATTATTTAAATTATTTTAGTCCTCAGGCTCAAACTATTTACGAAACAGCTAATTTTATTAAAAATCATACTGCTATTCAACAGAAAATTTTTATCTGGGGTAATCAACCTTCAATTTATGCTTTGGCTAATCGTTTACCGGTCGGCCGTTACACTGTTTCCTATCATATTATTGATTTTAATGCCTATCAAGAAACAATGAAAAATCTTTTAACCTCTCCTCCCAGATGGATTATCGTTACTCAGGATGAACAAAAATCTTTCCCTGAGCTAGAAGATCTTATCGGAACTAATTATTCTCTTTTCCAACAATTCGGACAATTTAAAATTTTTTATCAATTACCGAAAACTGTCCGATTATGATAAAATCTAGCCAAAACCATGAAACTTATTCCTCTTGAAGAAGATCAAAGTATAAAAACAATTATCAAGATCGCCTTTTCCTTTTGGATAATAGAAGTTTTGCTGATTGTTTTGTTTTGGTCTTCTTTACCTTCACAAGTGCCTCTTTTCTATTCTCAACCTTGGGGAGAAGAACAATTGGCAAAACCCCAAAACCTTTTTCTTCTACCGCTTTTGGGTTTATTAGTGTTTTTCCTGAACTCTTTAATATCTTCTTTAATTCCTAAAAATGAAAAACTTGTCAAACAAATCCTCATGACTACTTTTTTGGTTTTCAATTTTCTATCTCTAACAACCTTAATCCAGATTATTCGTATAATTATTTAAGCATAGCTTGTTTTTCTCCGCCAGCTGGCGGATCAAATAAAAATGATTTTAAAACTTATTTTATTACCCTTAATCGTGGCATTTTTAATTGCCATTATCAGCACACCATTGGCTATCAAAATCGCTTGGAAGTTTGGTTTAATTGATGACCCGAAAAAAAGAAAAGGACCGGCTAAACTTCACCATCATCCAACCCCACGTCCTGGAGTTATTCCGATTTGGTTAGCCGTAATAATTACCAGTCTAATTTTCTTACCTTTAGATAAATCTCTTTTGGGTATTTTAGGCGGGGCGACAATTCTTTTTGTTTTAGGGATCTTAGATGATAAATATGATCTTAATCCTTATTTAAGATTGGGTGGATGTTTCATCGCAGCCGGTTTAGTTGTCAAAGGCGGTGTTGGTATTTTCTTTATCACTAATCCTTTTGGTCAAGGTTTAATTCATTTTAATCAAATCATTGCTATTATTTTGGCTCTTTTATGGATCGCTTTCTTATCTAATATTACCAATTGGTCCAGCGGTTTTGACGGCCAACTCCCAGGAATAGTAGTTATTGCTGCTTTAACTATCGCTTTTTTGAGTTTCCGATTTTCTGCCGATCTAACTCAATGGCCGATTACCATTTTGGCGGCAGTTACCGCCGGCGCTTATCTCGGATTTTTACCTTACAATTTTTTCCCGCAGAAAATTATGACCGGCTATGGCGGAGGAATCTTAGCTGGTTTTCTTTTAGCAGTATTGGCCATTCTTTCTACGGCAAAAATAGGAACAACTCTAGTTGTTTTAGGTATTCCTTTTATTGACGCTCTTTATTCCATTATCCGCCGTATAATGGCTGGGAAATCTCCGGTTTGGGGTGATCGTGGCCATCTTCACCATAAACTTTTAGACGAACTTCATTGGGGTAAAAAAAGAACTGCAGTTTTTTATTGGACTATCACTGCTATTTTAGGCTTTCTGGCTTTAAACTTGCACAGTATCCAGAAATTCTATACAATTGTCATGTTAGTAGCTCTTATTGGTAGCTTACTTTTATGGCTCAACTTATTTCCAACTTATTTCAATCGATCAGACCGAGACAAACCCTCAAAAACTTAACTATTTTTGCTCCGTTAATTTTTTCTGGAAAATTTTTTCTAGGGAAAGATTTTCAAACGACTTTCTGGGCCATGATTGTTTTTACTATTGCGACTTCCTCTTTATATTTATTTAACGACATTATCGATATATCTCGTGATCGTCTACACCCAACAAAAAAGAAAAGGCCGATTGCTTCCGGTAAATTACCAATCCCAATAGCCTTATTTTTTGCCATTGTTGGTTTTTTCGCGTCTCTTTATCTTTCTTTTAATTTTAGTTTTTTCTTTTTCGTCACCCTCTTATCTTATCTAGTAATACAGGTTGCTTACTCTTTTTGGCTAAAGAACATTATTATTATTGATGTTTTAATTATTGCCAGCGGTTTTATTTTAAGAGTTTATGCCGGAGCCTTTGCCATTAATGTCCATATGAGTGTTTGGTTTTTACTCTGTGTTATTTCTTTAGCTTTATTTTTGGCGGTTGGCAAAAGAAGAGCGGAATTAGGTTTTTTACAAGAATTGGCTCCTCAACACCGTAAAACATTAAGCTTTTATAGCAATGATCTGTTAGATAGTTATTTAGCCATGTTTGCTAACTCTACCTGGCTGGTTTATGCTTTGTTTACTTTTTTCGCTCCGCCACCAATTGTGGGGACAGCTCCACTTTTTACCCAACTGCCTTTAACTTTGGCTGGCATTAATAAATGGTTAATGGTTACTATCCCATTTGTCATTTATGGCGTTATGCGTTATATGAGTATTATTTATCAAGGAGCCAATAAGGCCGAATCACCAGAAAAAGTTATTTTATCTGATAAATCACTTTTGACTGCCGTTGCTCTTTGGGGCTTTTTTGTCATCTTCATTCTTTACGGAGTAAAAGATTAAAGAAATGGATAGGGTTTATTTTCTTCAGGATGAAGAAAGACTAAAAAAGATTTGTTTAAGTATCTTCGGCGATTTTTACTCCAAAAATTCAGTTGTTTTAATTAAAATTCATTTTGGCGAACCAGGTAACCAAACAGCCCTTTTCCCTAAGGATGTCGATCCAGTTATTAAAGCCTTAAAAGACTTGGGAATAAAACCAACTTTTATTGATACCCCAGTTGTTTACCCATCACCAAGAAATAATGTCCAAGGTTATAGCAAAGTCGTTAAAGATAGAGGTTATGATCGTTTAGCTCCATTTATTATCTCTGATCAGTCAATTGACGTTAAAACTAAAGATTTTACCGCCAAAGTTTGCAAAGAATTAATAGAAGCAAAAAATGTTTTAGTAATTTCCCATGTAAAAGGCCATCCTTGCGCTGGGTTTGGCGGAGCCATCAAGAATTTTGGCATGGGTGGTGTGATGAAAGAAACTAAAAGTCTTGAACACACTTTTTCCAAACCAAGGCTTACTGGCCAATGCCAATCTTGCGACCTTTGTACTCAACTTTGCCCTTTCCAGGCCATAAAAATGGTTAATCAAAAACCACAAATAGACCTTAATACTTGCGCCGGCTGCTCTATCTGTGAGATTAATTGCCCAAAGCAGTGTTTAACCCCTAAAAAGGCTTTATTTGATGATCTTTTAGCTCAAGGAGCAAGCGCGGTTATTAAAAATCTATCGAAAAAAACTTATTATTTAAATATTATTAAAAATATTACCAAAATGTGCGACTGTTTTAGTAATGCTGGGGAAATTGTGGCCGAAGATATTGGTTTTCTTTTTAGTGATAATCCGGTGGCAATTGATCAAGCTAGTTTGGATTTAATCAACCAAAAAAATAACAACAAAAACCTTTTTAAGGAAATCCATCATAAAGATCCTTACTTACAAATTAAATTTGCCAGTAAATATTTAGGCAAGAAAACTGATTATCAGCTTCAAAAGATTTAAACTCTTAAACGTGGTCTCCTTCATCCACCATGGCTTCGGCTTTAGTCTTGTGAATCTTGCCATCCGGATGATTAGGCGGTGAATACAAAGTGTAAAGTTTTAATTCTTTTTCCGCGGAAAGATTAATCAAGTTATGGTTTGTGCCAGCCGGGACAATAATCGCATCACCTATCTTAAACATTTTTTCCTCACCATTCATAATGACTTTGCCTTCTCCGGATTCAATCCGAAAAAATTGGTCAACCGTGGGGTGAACCTCCATACCAATTTCTTCGCTAGGCAAAAGGGACATCACTACCAATTGAGTATATTTACCGGTAAAAACAACTTCGCGGAAAAAAGAGTTAGCTAAGGTTTTTTCTTCAATATTACCAACATATCCAATCATACTTTTACCTCCTTTCTTTATTAATCTTAATTTAAGTATACAAGAAGTTTAAGAAGAAACAAATTACTCAACCAAAGTGACATAAGTTCCAGAAACCCAACCGCTTTTATCGGCAACGTATTCAATTTTAAGCCATTTATTCCCACCACTATCTAATTTTTCTTCATTCAAATAAGGGTACATTTCTCCGGGTTTAATCTGAGCAGCTTCAGTAGCACTGGTTGATGGTTCAACTCTTACTCTTAAAAAGCCTGTCGGAGTATCTTTAACTGTAACGTATGGTTTAGCTGGTGTAGCTGTTGCTCCAGTAGTAGAAGTCGTTTTAGGAGTTGGTGTCACTTTTGTACTTGGCGTTGGGGTTAAACTGCCTGTTGTCTCACCACTAGCCGTCGCCTCTTGAATCCCTTCTATTTGCTGGGCCAGCTTAATATTAACAATTAATTTATAACCAGCCACAGTATGAGCTGAAACCGTCTTTTCCTCATAACCATTACTGCTCACTGTAATTTCATAGTCAGCTGGCGTTAAATCTTCCAAGGTTAAAGGAGTAAAACCCTTTGGTTCACCGTTTAATTTAACAACAGCCTGATCCGGTACAGAAATAACCGCTAAAGTTGATTTATCTTTACGGCTAATTTTTTCTAAAGTTAATATTTCTCCGGATGATTCTGACTCTGTAGAACCAAAATTACGATTAATAACGGTTAAAATTCCTGAAACCAAACTCACTTTTCCTTCCCAAGAAGAAAGATTATCTATAGTTGATTCTGGGGTTAATTTTATTGTGTGTTCGCCGACTTTAATTTTATCGTCAAAAAATGGAGTCACTCCAACTTGGGTTCCATCAATAGCAACTGTCGCTTTAGGAGTGGTGGAAATTTGAAGAGCGCCTGTTCCTGGTTGGCTAAAAAATTTACTTTTAACAATTAAACCAATTAGAACTAAAGCCAAAACGCTAATTATAATAATGATACCGCGAGGTTTCATAAAGCAGAATAAGAATAACATAATTTGGTAAAAAGCGCAAGAAAAT
>JAPLYW010000020.1 GCA_026395335.1 Candidatus Shapirobacteria bacterium | reverse complement strand
CATAGTTTTACTGTAGATAGCTCTCCTGAGGATAGCTTTGATGCTATTATTAAAATTTTTCAAATCCTGATAATATAATGTGCCTCCGATCCAGGATCGAAACTTCAGAATACTCTAATTTTAATTTAAAGGTCTTGACAAGTTCTGTTATGCTGTGATACTTTTAATTGTATAGAGATATTGAAAGTTATATAGACTTTTATTTATTATATTCAAACAAAAAAAGAAAATGGCTGATTCAATAAAATCCTTAAGACTTGAAGATTTACCTGATTTATTAACAGTTCGTGAAGTAGCGGAAATTTTACGTGTTTCTCCCCTAACGATTAAACGCTGGGGCAAAAGAGGTAAACTTCCTGCTATTCGTATTAACTCCCGCGGCGACCGCCGCTACCGCAAAGAAGCCGTGATGTGGCTTTTGGGTATTCAAAGTAAAAGTTAATTTTTTTTACTTCAAGAAGTATATCAAAGTATTAAAGAAGACTTCAAAATTTGTTTAATTTTTCGCAGTTAGAACTAACCAAATAAATTGCCAAAGTTTTAACTGTCTTTTAAAACGCCAAGGTTCTTTTATTAATCGGTATAGCCACTCAAAACCGCTTTGTTTAATCCATTGAGGCGCCCTTTTTATTTCTCCGCTTAAATAATCAAAAGCTCCTCCAATTCCCATTCCCAATTTAATTTTTAATTGATTCCAATTATCAGCAAGAAATTTTTCCTGCTTCCCCATATTCAAAGCCACAAACAAAAAATCAGGTTGCTTTTCATTAATGTCTTCAACTATTCTTTTGATCTGGGAAATTGGTTCAAGAACTGACTTTTTGGAATTTAAGGTCAATATTGGTCCTGGATTAGCCCAACCTTTTAAACCAGGATATTTATCCTGCATATTTTTTAAAGCTTTTATTGTTCTTTTCCCCTCTTTACCACCTAGAAAGTAAACCGATTTACCTCTTTTGGCTGCCAACTGACAAAGTCTCTCGGTTAAATCCGTTCCGGTGACTCTTTTTCCTCCCCAAGCCTGGAAAATGACTTTAAAACCAGTTGTAAAACCAAAAGCTATCCGGCTAAGAAAATTTTTACCTTTAAGAACCTCTTTAGCCCAAATAAGAGCGATCCCATCCGGAATTGCTAAATCAGCTTGATCTAAAATACGCTTAAACCAAGGATTTTCCTGAGCAAAAACCAAAAATTCAGGATTAGGTGTAACAATAAAGGTTTTTTGCTGATTTTCCAGTCTTTTTTCAATTAACCTTGTCACTTCTATCATTGAACCGCTAACAAGGCTAACTTCTAAAATTTTATCGCTATTTCCGTCTTTTTTTGGGGTGTTTTCACTAATTTTTTTCATCTTTTTTATCTTTTTAGGTCTTTTATGACGGGTTTTTGACTTTCAAAATCAATTAATAAAAATCAGTCTAAAATTTCAAGAAAAATTTTTATGACTTTTGGAAAATTTTAACAAAATTTATAATAATTTTATGTCTTATAATAAAAACTATCATGATTTCTCAATTTAAAAAATTATTTTTACTTACCTCTCCCCTCTTAAAAGATATAATGATACTTTATAAAAGAGGCTAATAATTCTAAATCAAATCTTTAGCGTAATATTTTTACTCAGCATTTTATCCCAATATTTCGGTCTAATCTGTTTTTTAACCCTTATATTTTAACAATCAGTTAACATTAAAACTATAAGATACTATTATTGCTGGTTATTTTATTAAAATTTTAAATTGTAGATCCTATAATTTAAAACTATTTGCTTTCCTTGCTTATCTTATTTTGATCCGGCTCTGCCGGAGAGAAACAAGGTTCTGTCATTTTTGACAGGTTCTTATTTTTGAGAGATTGCCCTTTTATAAAGGTCAATATTCTCCAGCGCCACACCAATCCCTTTAACAACACAATATAAAGGTTCTTCGGCAATATGAGAAGGAACACCGATTTCCTGAGTCATATATCTGTCAAAACCCCGCAGTGTACTGGTCCCGCCGCTCATCACAATCCCTTTATCAATAATATCCGCGGCCAATTCCGGTGGTGTTTCCTCAAGCACGTTTTTAACCGCGCCAATAATTTGATTTAAAGGCGAACGGATAGCTTCGGTAATTTCGGTTGAACTTAGCTCAATAATTTTGGGTAAACCAGTAATAGAATCACGACCTTTAACTTCCATTTTTTCCTCTTTAGCCAAAGGCAGAGCTGAGCCGATTTTAATCTTGACGTTTTCTGCTGTCTGGTCACCAATAATTAAGTTATGTTTTTTGCGCACCCACAAAGAAACTGCTTCGTCAATTTTATTACCAGCCACTCGCACACTTTTATGAACAACAACTGCCCCTAAAGAAATAATGGCTGCTTCCGCCGCGCCACCGCCAATATCAATAATCATGTTACCGGAGGGCGCAGCAATAGGAATTTCTGCTCCAATCGCCGCAGCCAAAGGCTCATCAATTAAATAAGCGCTTCTTGCTCCAGCCGCCATCGTGGCGTCCAAAACTGCTCTTCTTTCAACCTGAGTACAACCAGCTGGAACACAAATCATTACTTCCGGTTTGAAAAAGAAACTTTTATTACTGACTTTTTGGACAAAATAGCGTAACATCGCTTCGGTAACCACATAATCAGCAATTACCCCTTCTCTCATTGGTCTGGAAGCGCGAATATTACCTGGAGTCCGTCCTAACATTTGTTTAGCTTCATCACCAACGGCGATGACCCGATTATCGTCAATGGTTACTGCCACTACGGTTGGTTCGTTTAAAACAATTCCCTGCCCTTCTACCCAAACCAAAGAATTAGCGGTTCCTAAATCAATACCGATACGTCTTGCTAACATGTTTATAGTATATCCTCTTCTTGTCAGGAACTGCAAGATCGTGATATTATATATAAGAAAGTAAATTAAAAAGTTTCGATTTAAGCAATCTTTTTACTACATAAGTATATCAAAAATGATTAAAAAACGTATCTTTATTTTCTTAATCGTCATTGTCGGTATTGCCATCGGCGCTTTTTATCTTTCCAAATTTGCTTCTGGCTACCGACCAGATTTTTCCACCAAAAGTTTACAGCCAACCGGTCTTTTAGTTGCCACCTCTTTTCCTAACCAAGCAACGGTTTTTGTCAACGGCAAAGCCATTAAAAATAAAACCACAACCACAATTAGTTTGGCTCCTGACGAGTACCAAGTGGAGATTAAAAAAGATGGGTTTACTTCTTGGCAAAAAAAATTAACGATTGAAAAAGAATTAGTTGTCAAGACCGACGCCTATCTTTTCCCCACCTATCCTGACTTAAAGGCTTTAACTTTTACCGGTGCGGCTAGCCCGGTTATTTCTCCAAATGGTAAGAAAGTCGTCTATTCTGTTTCCAAACAAGACGATAAAAATGGACTTTGGGTTTTAGGTTTAAACGAAAGACAGCTTTTAAATAATCAGGAAGCTCAACAGATTATTCAAAGTACTGCTAAATATGATTTCAGCCAATCTACCTATCAATGGTCAACAGATTCCAAACAAATTTTGATTACTTTTATTAAAGTTAATCCGTCAGCTAGCGGAACCAAAAAAATTAAAGCTGTTGAAGAAAATTTTTTAATAAATATTAATAACAATGATTTAAATTTAGCTTTAACGGATATTACTAATCAGAAAGAAACTCTTTTAGCTGATTGGAAAAAAGAAGAAGAAATCATCGCTCAAGCCCAAATTAGCCGTTTACCAGAAGAACTAACCATTATTTTAGACAAAGCCGTTAAAGATATCGTTTTTTCACCGGATGAAACTAAAATTATGTATATAGCAACTGCTTCAGCTTCAATTCCTAAAGATTTAATTACCCAAATGCCCGGCGCTTCTACCCAAAAGGAATCAAGAGAAATTGAAAATGGTAAAACTTATATTTATGATCTTAAAGAAGATCGTAATTTTGCCCTTGATCTACCCACAGATGCTAAGATTAGCTGGTTCCCAAACTCAAGATACATCTTTTAGATGCTAAGATTAGCTGGTTCCCAAACTCAAGATACATCTTTTTAGTTCAAAAAGACAAAATCAGCTTATTAGAATATGATAATACTAACAAGATTGATCTTTATTCCGGACCTTTTGAAAATTCTTTTGCCTTTACCTTTCCTTCCGGCAATCGTTTATTGGTTTTAACTTCTTTAAGCAAAGATTCTGCTTCCAACCTCTACTCTGTTTCTCTTAATAAATAACTTTCTTTTAATTTAGCTTTCAGCCTGAATGTGTTAAAATAAGCACAGCTTGTTTCTCGAAAACTCAAAAAAATAAGCATGGTTTTAGTCCCCGTAGCTCAACGGATAGAGTACAGGTTTCCTAAACCTGCCATGTAGGTCCGACTCCTACCGGGGACACAAATTAATTTTACGGGGTGTAGCGCAGTTTGGTAGCGCGCGCGGTTCGGGTCCGCGAGGTCGTGAGTTCGAATCTCACCACCCCGACAAAAAATTAAGCTAGGGATTGGAAACGAGAAACAAGAGGCTGAATATCAAAAGCTTTGCCGATTTTATTTCTTTCTAAAATTTCCTCCAAATCAAATTTTAAACCCGGTTTCCACATCTTTTTAAGCAAATCCCCTGTTTCTTTTTTCTCAAACCAATTCTGACCAAATT
>JAPLYW010000028.1 GCA_026395335.1 Candidatus Shapirobacteria bacterium | reverse complement strand
TTAAAGGATAAGTTGAATAAGTTTCACGATCAATTAGATAATAATTATAATTAACTTCAATAATTCTTCGGCCTAAAGTTTTAATTCCGGAAAAAAGGAAAGAGACTAATGATTTTTTAGGATTGGGTGGTAAAATTCTAAGCCCGTCTAAATCAGCTCTGAAAAGATTAACCCTAATAAAGTTAGCTTCAGAAAGAGATGATACGGTATTTAAATCAGGAGGAGAGTATTTTAGATAAACAAAATCTGCACTACCGGTGGCTAAATCAGGCTCTAAAAAATCATTACTTGATAAAAAACTTTTAGCTTCTTGAGCCGCTTGCTGATTTGTAGGTAAATCTTTACTGTCAATAACCTCTTGGTCATTTGCATAATCATAAAGTTGATGAAAACTATTATTGTTAATATTAATTTCTAAAGTAGTAGTTGGTGTTTGACCATTATCCCAGCGATAAATATTTCCACTGATTTGCTGCGGTTCTGATTTAAAACCTAATTTTCCCGCTTGTTGAGTTGCTTTTTCTAAGCCCAAAAGACTTGGTCTTTCATTAGGGAAAAAATAAACTTTAGCAATAGTTTTTACAGCTGGTAGGGTTCCTTGGATAGTTTCTAAACGGTAGGTAAAAGTTTTACCATTATAACTGTTTTCAGGAAATTTTAATTTTGGTAATTTACCAAAAAGAACAGTTGGGGCGGCTGGAGCTGGAGGATTAACCTTTTGCCAAACTGAACTTACAATATTAAAAATAATTCTTAAAAAAATAATGGCAACTATAAAAATAGCCCCAAATTTTAAAAGGCGTCTAGTCCAATAGGCAGTTTGTGTTAAATTTAACATCCTTCGGCAGGTTTCAGTCCGAACTTCTTCAGTCCGAGGGCTCAGGATAAATGGCCTTATTTTGAGTATAACATTTTCTCCTGATAATTCTAGGGAAAATGTTCTACAGCTTCAATCTATTTCGAAGCGCGAATACCACGGTGTTTGTCGTGGATGAAGCGTAAGAAACGAACTCGCCGAAGGCGTAGCCTGAGGATGCCATGGGCTATGACCGTGGCAGTTCATACAGAAGCTTTTAGATAAAAGTTTAGTGTGCTAAAATCAAGGCTGTGACCAAAAAAAATTTTCAAGAAATTAGAACCAGAATTGCACCTTCACCAACGGGTTTGGCTCATGTTGGCAATATTTATGTGGCTCTTTTTAATTTTGCTTTTGCCAGACAAAATAAGGGTAAATTTGTTTTAAGAATTGAAGATACGGATATAAAACGTCATGTTCCAGAAGCAGAACAAGTTATTTATGATGCTTTTAAATGGTTAGGCCTGGAAAATGATGAAGGGCCTAATGTCGGTGGTTCTTATGGTCCTTATCGGCAATCAGAAAGATTAGAAATTTACCAAAAATATATTAAGGATTTAATCGCTAAAAATTTAGCTTATGAAAAAGAGGGGGCTGTTTGGTTTAAGGTTAACTCTGGTAAAACTTCATGGGATGATTTAATCAGGGGGAAAATTGAATTTGATAACAAAGAGATTAAAGATTTTGTTATTTTAAAATCTGATAAATATCCTTCTTATAATTTTGCGGTGACAATTGATGATTGGCAGATGAAAATTTCTCATGTTATCCGAGCTGAAGAGCACATTTCTAATACTCCTCGTCAAATAATGATTTATCAGGCTTTAGATGCGATTATTCCTCAATTTGCCCATCTGCCTCTGTTGCGTAATACTGACCATTCAAAAATTTCTAAAAGAAAAAATCCAGTTTCTGTTTCTTGGTATCAAGAACAGGGTTATTTACCAGAAGCTCTAATAAATTTTTTATGTTTAATGGGTTGGTCTCATCCTGAAGGTAAAGATATTTTTTCTATTGATGAATTTATTAAAGATTTTTCTTTTCAAAGAATTTCCAAATCAGCCCCGATTTTTGATTTTAAGAAATTAGATTGGATGGATGGGATTTATATAAGAGAAAAATCGAATGAAGATTTAATAAAATTAGTAAAGCCTTTTATGTTAAAAAAAATAAGTGATGGTTTAATTGGAGAAATTGTCCCCTTGATCAAAGAAAGATTAACGAAACTTTCTGATTTCCCCTTAATGATAAATTTTTTTATTGGAGAACCGAAAATTGATGTAAAATTACTTTTAGACAAGGGAGGAAAAGATAAAAAAGTTATTAAGCAGCAGTTTGAACTAGTTTTGGCTGATTTGGAGAAAATTAAATGGGAGACAGTTGAGCTAGAAAAGTTTTTTAGAGAAATAACAGAAAAAAACAACTGGATTTTAGGTAAGTTTTTTATGGCGGTTAGAATTGCTATCACCGGTAAAATTGCTACACCGCCGCTTTTTGAGATAATGGTTGTTTTAGGTAAAGACAAAACTACCACCAGACTTGCCTCTGCCATAAAATTATTAGGATGAAAAAATATTTTTGGCTTTAATTCCTTGGCGAAAGATTTACATCTTTTTAATTATTAAAGCCAATGATTCAAGATATCCGCTTTTAACGATTTATCAGTTAAGTCTGTAAATAGTGTAGTTTAAAAAAGAAGCAAAACTAACCCACAAAAGATAGGGAATCAATAATCCTCCGGCAACTTTATTAATCTTCCAAAATTTAATTAAGGTTAAAAGAATAAATAACCAAAGAATAATAATATCCACTAATGCCAAGAAAGGAGAATGATAATAGAAAAAGAAAAAGGACCAAGCAACATTTAGGGCTAGTTGGATAAAGAAAATTATAATCGCTTGTTTAGCTTTTAAGGCTGTATTTTTTTTGAAGCCTTTTTGCCAGATTAGGGAAAGAGCAATGCCCATCATGATAAAAAGAATGGTCCAAGCCGGAGCAAAAAGCCAGTTGGGTGGAGAGAAAGACGGTTTTTCTAGAAAAGCATACCAGTTGGCGATAGAAGGAGTGGTAAAAGCTGAACCAAGAAGAGCGGCTCCTAGACAGGTTAAAACTGAAATGATTGATTTACCAAGACTATTAATTTTCATTTATTGATTACTACTTAATAGTAATCAATTCTATTTCAAAAATCAAAGTCGAGTTAGCGGGGATAGTACCGATTGGCTGATTACCGTAGCCTAAAGTTGGAGGAATAGTTAATTTTCTTTTACCACCAATTTTCATCCCTAAAAGGCCTTGATCCCAGCCTTCAATAACTTGTCCAGCTCCGACTTGAAATTCAAAAGGCTGATTGCGATCATAAGAACTGTCGAATTTTTCACCATTAGTTAAAGTTCCCAAATAATGGACTTGAGCGGTGTCACCTTTTTTAACTTCTTTTCCTTGACCAACTTTTAAATCTTCAATTTTTAGATCTGTTTGGTTTTGAGCTGAAGGAGAAGCCGGCTGTGAATTTTCTTTTTGTGGTTCTTCGGTAAAATTCATATTTTGATTAACCTTTGTTGGGGCTTTTTTAAGAAAATAATAACTTCCTAATATTAAAACAGCTAAAACTAATAAAGCAATAACGAATTTTTTCATTATAATAAATTATAGCTTAATTAATTATATCTGTCATTATCTTGTATAAATTAATTTATCTGGTAAAATTATTAAATTGGTAAAATTATGGATAATATCATTACGGTAAAAAATTTAACTAAAAAATTTAAGGATTTTAAAGCGGTAGATAAAATTTCTTTTACCGTTGCAAGAGGGGAAATTTTTGCCTTTTTAGGGCCTAACGGTGCTGGTAAAACTACAACAATTAAAATGTTAACAACACTTTTAAAGCCAACCAGTGGCCAAATTTTAATTAATGGTAGTGACCCACTTACCGAGCAGGACAAAGTTAGACGCTCTTTTGGTATTGTTTTTCAGGACCCCAGCTTAGATGATGATTTAACCGCTTGGGAAAATTTAGAATTTCATGGTGTTTTATATGGAGTGCCGGTTGATTTAAGAAGAAAACGGGCTGAGGAACTTTTAAAAATTGTTGAACTTTGGGATAGAAAAAATGATTTAGTTAAAACTTTTTCAGGAGGTATGAAACGTCGTTTGGAAATTGCCAGAGGTTTATTACATCATCCTAAAGTTTTCTTTTTAGATGAACCAACTTTAGGTTTAGATCCGCAAACCAGAAAACATATTTGGGATTATATTTTTAATCTTAACCAAAAAGAGCAAATTACAGTTTTCTTTACGACTCACTATATTGAAGAGGCAGAAAAAATTGCCCAAAAGGTAGCTGTTATTGATCATGGTAAGATTATTATTCAGGGAACTTCCGCTCAATTAAAAAAACAAACAAAGAAAAATTCTTTAGAGGAAGCCTTTTTGGAATTAACCGGTCACGCTATCCGTTCGGAAAAAGCTAATAAAATTGATCAAATGAGAATGCATAGGAGTTTGCGAAGATGAATATTATTTATATTCTTTGGTTACGGCAAATTAAAAAATATTTAAGATCCCGTTCAAGAATTGTAGGTTCTTTAGGTCAGCCGGTTTTATTTTTAGTAGCTTTAGGGTTTGGTTTTGGCCCGATTTTCCAAAAAGCCGGTGAAGGGAATTATATCCAATTTTTAGCGCCGGGGATTATTGCTATGAGCATTTTATTTACTGCTATTTTTTCTGGAATTGAAGTTATTTGGGATCGGCAGTTTGGTTTTTTAAAAGAAACTTTAGTGGCTCCGGTTTCTCGTTTTAACATTATGTTGGGGCGAACTTTAGGCGGAGCTACAGTTGCTACTTTACAAGGTTTAATTGTTTTATTAATTTCTTTAACTATTGGTTTTAGGCCACTAAGTATTTTAGGTATTTTAATATCATTAATAATTATGTTTTTAACTGCCTTGCTTTTTACAGCTTTAGGAACAGCCATCGCTTCCCGTTTACAAGACATGCAGGGTTTTCAATTGATTATGAATTTTTTGGTAATGCCTTTATTTTTCTTATCCGGAGCTTTTTTCCCTTTAAATGGTTTGCCAAAAGCTTTAGCGATTATTACTAGAATTGATCCTTTAACTTATGGAGTTGATGGGATAAGAGGGTCCTTAATTGGTTCTTCTCATTTTGGTTTATCAATTGATTTTTTAATTTTGGGAGGTATAACTTTATTAATATTGTCTTTGGGTAGTTATCTTTTTTCTAAAATCGAAATCTAGGATTTTAGTTAACTAAACCTTTTTTTCGGCGTTTTTCTTCCATTTCATCTAAAATAATTTTACGGATACGAATAGATTTAGGTGTTACTTCTACAAGTTCTGTATTATTAATATACTCCAAAGCATCATCTAAACTCATCAAACGGGGAACATTAAAATGGTCCATACCGCCATCACCTTTAGAACGCATATTAGAAAGCTGTTTTTCTTTACAAACATTAATCCAAATATCTTCGCTACGGGAATTTTGACCAACAACTTGGCCTTTATAAACATTGACGGCTGGTCCATAAAATAAGTCGCCTCGATTTTGGACATTGGTTAACCCATATAATCTTGTAGTTCCGGTTTCACAAGCGACTAATGATCCGCGATCACGTTTTTTCCATTCGCCTTTTTCTGGTAAATAGTCATGGAATAGAGTATTCATAATTCCTAAACCACGGGTATCGGTCATAAATTCTCGGCGGTAACCAAATAGTCCTCGGGTGGGAATGATAAATTCTAAATGAACAATTCCTTCTTTAACCTCCATTTTTTTTATCAAACCAAAACGGCCACCTAATTTTTGAATAACAGCTCCGGAATATTCTTCAGGAACTTCGATAAAAACTTCTTCATAGGGGATTAGTTTTTTCCCATCAACAATTTTAACAATAACTTGTGGCTGAGAAACTTGAAACTCATAACCTTCACGGCGTAAACGTTCGATTAAAATTGCTAAGTGGAGTTCGCCTCTGCCGGAAACGATCCAGCCATTAGTAGGGCTATCTTCAATTTTTAAAGCAACATCATTTTCTAATTCTTTATAAAGTCTTTCTCTAATTTGTCGGGAAGTGGTGAATTGACCTTCACGGCCGGCAAAAGGAGATGAATTAACCATAAAAGTCATTTTAACAGTTGGTTCTTCTATCTTTAATAAAGGTAAAGCTTGAGGATTATTAACATCGGCGATAGTTTCTCCAATCATAATTTCCGGAATACCGGCAACAGCCACAATTTCTCCCGCTTCAGCTTCTTTAACTTCAATTTGACTAAGACCTTGAAAAGTTATTAAAGAAGTTAAACGATATTTTTTCATTTCTCCATGACGATTAATTTGTATAACTTCCTGTCCGGCTTTAATTTTACCGTTATAGATCCGGCCTCTGGCAATTCGGCCTTTAAAATTATTCCAATTGATAGAAGTAACTAACATTTGTAATGGTAAGTTGATATCATCATTGGGTTTAGGAATAAATCTAATAATTTCTTCAAATAAAGGTGTCACATTTTTCATTTGACTTAAATCAGGACTTAAGCCAGCTTTTCCCATTTTGGAAGAAGAATAAATAATAGGGAAATTAGTAGTTTCTTCATCGGCTCCCAAATCAATAAAAAGGTCAAAAGTTTTATTTAAAGCTTCGATAATATTGGCGTTCGGTTTATCTATTTTATTAATTACTACTATAATTTTAAGTTTTAACTCTAGGGCTTTTTTTAAAACGAAACGTGTTTGAGGCATTGGGCCTTCTTGGGCATCAACTAATAATAAACAGCCATCAGCCATTTTTAAGACCCGTTCCACTTCGCCGCTGAAATCAGCGTGCCCGGGAGTATCAATAATATTGATTTTTATTCCTTTCCAAATGACAGAAGCGTTTTTAGAAAAAATCGTGATACCTCTTTCCCTTTCCAAATCATTACTGTCCATAATACAGTCGTTATCAATAACTTCTTTATTCAGATGAGTTTTTGATTGGCGCAGCAAAGAATCCACGAGCGTGGTTTTGCCGTGGTCAACATGAGCAATAATAGCAACATTACGAATTTCCATAAAAAAATGCCCATCTTCGGGCATTTACCCTATAACTTATTATACCTTTTTCTTATAAATTTAACAACCAATAAATTATAAAATTTCTCAGCTTTTATTTTGAACGAAGAGAGAAACAAGCTGTTTTCAGCTTATTTTCAGCTTAGAGTTATAATATATTCATAATGAAAATATTAATTATTGAAGACGAACATAAAATTGCCAATTCTATTAAAAAAGGTTTGGAACAAGAATCTTATGTTGTAGATGTGGCTTATAATGGGGCAGATGGTTACGATCTGGCTGTTTCGGAAAATTATGATGTAATTGTTTTGGATTTAATGTTACCAGATATGGACGGTATAGAAATTTGTAGAAAATTAAGGGCAGAAAATATCCATATTCCAATTTTAGTTTTAACAGCTAAAGGTCAACTAGAAGATAAAGTTGCAGGTTTGAATTCCGGAGCCGATGATTATTTGGTTAAGCCTTTTGCTTTTATTGAACTTTTAGCGAGAATTAAAGCTTTAGCCAGAAGGCCAAAAAACAGCTTAGGAACCATTTTAACAAGCGGAGATTTATCTTTAGATACTGTTACTTATCAAGTTAAAAGGGACGGGAAGGAAATCAGATTATCTAAACAAGAATATGCCTTATTGGAATATCTTTTGCGTCATGCAAATAAAATTTTAAATAAAGAACAGATTATTAGTAATATTTGGGATTATGATGCGGATATTTTACCCAACACAGTTGAAGTTTATATTGGTTATTTAAGAAATAAAATTGATGAACCCTTTCCTAAAAGTTCAAAATTAATCCATACGATTAGAGGTTTTGGATATAAAATAGGAGGGGTAAAATAGATGTTTCATTTAGCCAGAATAAAATTAACCGCTTGGTATTTGCTGATTATTATGCTTGTTAGCATCTCTTTTAGTATCGGGATATATCGTTTAACAACAGCGGAAATAGACAGAATTGAGATAGGGCAAAGGTTAAGAATAGAACGTGGTAATATGTTAAATCCTCCTCCTGATAATTTTAATCAGCGTTCACTATTTTTAGATCCAGAATTAATAGCTGAGTCAAAAGATCGTCTCAAAATTATTTTGGCGATCATTAATCTGGTGATTTTAGGAATTTCCACTGGGGGTGGATATTTCTTGGCCAGCAGGACGCTTAAACCTATTAGTGATATGCTTGATGAACAAAATCGTTTTATTACCGACGCTTCCCATGAACTACGAACTCCATTGACTTCATTAAAAACCGAAATAGAAGTTAATTTACGTGATAAAAAGCTAGATATGATTACAGCTAAAAGATTATTAAAAAGTAATCTTGAAGAAGTAAATAATCTACAGGTTTTATCTGATAGTTTAATTAAATTAGCCCAATATCAGAAAGAAGAAAAAAAAGTAGTGATTTCTAAATTAGATCTAAAAACAATTACCAATAAAGCAATAAAGAAAGTTAATCGTTTAGCTGACAATAAGAAAATTGTTATTTTAAACAAAGTAAATAGTTTGTCGATGGAGGGCAACGACTTAGATTTAATTGAATTAATAGTTATTTTTTTGGATAACGCCGTTAAGTATAGTCCTGAAAAATCAAAAATAACTTTATCTTCTGAGAAAAAAGACGATAATATTTATATCCATGTTATTGATCAGGGTAAAGGAGTTGATGAAAAAGAAATCCCTAATCTTTTTAATAGATTTTATCGTTCTGATAAATCACGGAATAAATCTAATGTTTCTGGCTATGGTTTGGGCTTATCTATTGCTAAGCAAATTACAGAAAGATACCATGGAATTATTAAAGCTAAAAATAATACTTATAGTAAAGGGATGATTTTTACAGTTCAATTTCCAATTAAACAACCACAAAAATTGATTTGACTTTTCTAAGCTTTTTATCAGTTTATCTTTATAAAATATTCAAATGCGTATTGACGACAACAAAGTAAAAAACAAACCGCTGTCTTTAAAACCATCATTAAAAGATAAGCTAATAGGATTAAAAAATTCTATTTTTTCGGCTTCCTGGAAAAAAAAGATTATTTTTTTGGTAATACTTATGGCTATTGGTGTTGGAGTAAGACTAATTATTATTAGCACCAAAAAATCAAAAGTAACTTATGAGACAGCAAAGGCGGAAAAAGGAACTTTAACAGTTTCTATCTCCGGATCCGGAACAATTACTTCAGGAAACAATACCAGCTTAACAACGAAAGTTTCAGGAATTGTTAAAAAAGTTTATGTAACTAATGGCGATACAGTAACCAAAGGCCAAAAAATTGCGGAAGTTACCTTGGATGATTACGCAAAAGAAAGACAAGCGGCTGCGTGGGTCGCTTATTTACAAGCAACAGAAGCAGTTAAACAGTCCATTGCAGATAAAACGACTAACGATATTAATATGTGGAAGGCTCGTCAAACCGTACTTGATGCTCAGGAGGCCTATGATGACATGCTTGATAATGATACCAATCCTACTACTAATGCTTCATACACGGCTGGTGAAAGAATGATTATCATTAAGACTTTAGATGAAACTAAAAAAGCCTTTAGCGTGTCGGAAAGTAAATATTTAAATGCTGATGCAGACATTACTAATTCTAATGCCAAAGTTGTCGCGGCCTTACGAGACTATCAGGAAAATTCTGCAACTATAGTGGCGCCATCCGCTGGCGTAATAAGTGATCTTGCTCTTGCTGAAGGTCTTGTTGTTAACGCCAATTCAACTACCAGTTCTACCAGCGGGGCAACAATTGTTTCCTCTCAGACAGTTGGGAAGATAAATAACATTAACGGTCAGCTTATTGCCAGTGTGAGTTTATCGGAAATAGATGTTTTAAGAGTAAAAGCGAATCAAAAGGTAGTAATCACATTAGATGCTTATTCCGACAAAACATTTACAGGTAAAGTTTTAGCTGTTAATACAACTGGGAGCGTTAGCTCTGGAGTTACTTCCTATCCGGTAACAATTCTTTTAGATTCGGTTTCAATTGACATTTACCCAAATATGGCGGTTAATGCTGAAATTATTACCGACATAGTTACTGATGCGCTTATGGTTCCAACAACAGCCATAACAACTTCAAATGGTACGTCAACGGTGCAGATTAAGAAAGATGAGAAAATTACAACTGCTCAGGTCGAACTAGGTATTGCCAATGATTCGCAAACGGTGATTACATCAGGTTTAAATGAAGGTGACGAAGTTGTAACATCAACTATAACTGTAGACAATACCACTTCAACTTCAAGTACAACTTCACCTTTTAGCGGTATCGGTACAAATTCAAGAAGCAGTAGCGGAACTTCAAATTCTAGAACAGGTGTTCAAATAATGGGAGGTCCCGGAGGTTTATAGCTAATGGGAGTTTCTCTAATTATTCAAGTTTCCCATTTATACAAAATATACAAAACAGATGATATGGAAACTGTTGTTCTTTCTGATGTTTCTTTAAAAATTAATAAGGGAGAATTTGTAGCGATTATGGGTCCTTCTGGCTCTGGTAAATCAACATTAATGCATATTTTGGGTGCTTTAGACTTACCTACTAGCGGTACTTATTTTCTTGATAATCAAGAAGTTGGTAAACTTTCGGATGATGAGTTGGCTGATATTAGAAATCGCAAGATTGGTTTTGTTTTTCAAGCTTATAATCTTTTACCCCGTACTTCAGCTTTGGATAATGTTATGGTACCTATGGAATATGCCGGTGTTTCGGAGACAGAACAACTTAAAAAAGCAAAAAAATTATTGGAAATGGTTGGTTTATCTGATCGTATGAATCATCCTCCCAATAAACTTTCCGGAGGGCAACAACAAAGAGTTGCTATTGCCAGAGCTTTAGTTATGGATCCGGCTATAATTCTGGCTGATGAACCGACAGGTAACATTGCTTCGGCTCAAGCAGAAGAGATTATTGAAATTTTTCAAAAATTAAATAAGGACGGTCATACAATTATTATGATTACTCATGAATCGGATATTGCCGAACATGCCAGAAGAATTATTCATATTAGAGACGGTAAGATTGTTCAAGATGGCAATGATCATAAACAACGTCTTATAAAGGAGAGCTATGAAATTATCAAAACTAATTAGAAGCGGTATTAGAAATTTATTAATAAATAAAATGCGTACAGGTTTGGCTATTTTAGGTATCGTCATTGGAATTGGAAGCGTTATTGCTCTTATTTCAATGGGTGAATCAAGTAAAAAAGCTGTTCAATCGCAAATCCAATCAATTGGGTCTAATTTATTAACAGTTTCTCCCGGTTCTCAAAGTTTCGGTGGAATTCGTAGCTCTTCAGGAGTAAAAACTTTGACTTATGAAGATGCTCAAGCCATAGAAACTTCGCCAAAAGTGACAACAGTTAAAAACGTTTCACCGGAATATTCCAGCCGTTCGCAGGTAACAGCTGGTAGAAATAATACTAATACAACCATTGTTGGTGTAATTCCTGTTTATTCAGAGGTAAGAAAAATTACATTAAGCTCGGGAATTTTTATTACTGACCAAAATGTTATGGCAATATCAAAAGTTGCCGTTCTTGGGCCGACTACTGTTGAAGATTTATTTGGGAGTAATGCAGATCCTGTAGGGCAATCAATAAGAATTAATGGAAAAACATTTCTGGTAATTGGCGTTACTAAATCAAAAGGAGGGAGTGGAATGGATAATCAAGATGATAGAATTTTTATTCCTCTGACAACCGCTCAAAAACAGATTTTTGGTGTAAAATATCTAAGCTCCATTGCTTTGGAAGCAAATAGCGAATCAGTTATGACTAAAGCTCAAAATGAAGTAGGTTATCTACTTCTAGAACGTCATAAAATTTCCAGTGTAACTGATGCTGACTTTAGAATTATGTCTCAGTCAGATATTCTTGCAGCGGCTTCAGCTGTCACCAGTACATTTACGACTATGCTTGCAGGAGTAGCAGCAATTTCTTTGTTAGTTGGCGGAATTGGGATTATGAATATTATGTTAATGTCCGTTACAGAAAGAACTCGTGAAGTAGGTCTTCGTAAAGCGTTAGGAGCCAAGAAAAAAACTATAATATTTCAATTTCTTATAGAGTCGATTATTCTTACTTTTACTGGAGGCATAATTGGAATTATCATTGGTGTAGTCGGATTTTTCATATATGCCAAATTAAATAATTCTACTTTCACAGTTTCCATTAATTCTATTTTATTAGCTTTTTTGGTATCAGCCGGAATTGGCATTTTATTTGGTTGGTATCCGGCCCAAAAAGCAGCTAATTTACAGCCAATTGAGGCTTTACGTTATGAATAATTTGGAGGGAGGTGATTTACTATGACAAAAATGAAAAACAGTTTAGTAAAAACTATAGTTATCGCAATTATTGTGGGTGTTTTAGGTTTCTACGG
>JAPLYW010000030.1 GCA_026395335.1 Candidatus Shapirobacteria bacterium | reverse complement strand
TGTTCATGACTAAGTTTGTGACTTACGATAGGATACTAGCACATCACCAAGATTAAAGTCAACAGTGCCGCTAAAAAGAGCCCCACATTCTTCACCGGCTTTGGCTTGTTCCACATCCTGTTTGCCTTTTTTCAAAGATTTTAAACGAATATCACCAATTAAATCTTTTCCTCGATACAAGTGAAAATTGTCAATTTTTTTTACTTCTCCCTCAGTTACCCGACAACCGGCAATTCTGTTTTTATTCATGGGAAATTCAGCAATAATTTCCGCTTTACCCAAAACTGTTTCATCAATCGTCGGTTCTAAAATTCTTAAAATTTGATGATCAAGATTTTCCAAAAGTTCATAAATAACGTTATAACTGGAAATTTTAATTTTTTCCCTTTCCGCCAGTTTTTTAATTTGATTATCAACTTTAACATTAAAAGCGATTATTTCTCCATGATTGGCGATAGCTAATAAAACATCGGAATCATTCACCTCACCAACTTCAGCTTTAATCAAAAGACAGCCTTCAGGTAAATTAACTTTTAAAGCCTCAAGCGTCCCTTCCATATCAGCTTTTAAGATTACTTTTAATTTTTTCTCTTCTGTTTCTTCTTTAGATTTATTAGGATTTAATTCTGTTTTAAACAAAGGTCTATTAGACGCGGTTTCTCCTTTGGTCTTAACAATCAAGCCACCAACAGCTGGTACGGTTTTAAATCCTGAAATTTCTACTGGTTGACCAGGAAAAACAGAAGTGATGTTTTTTCCATACTCATCAAACATCGCCTTAATCTTGCCAAAAACATCTTCAACTTTAATTTCATCACCTAAAGTTAAAGAACCATTACGAACTAAAACTGTAGCTAAAGGCCCACGATGAGAATCAATTTTTGATTCAATAACTACCGCTTCAAGTTCGGCTCCCAAACTACCTTTTAAATTCATCATTTCGGCTAAAAGAGAAACCATTTCTAAAAGTTCATTAATACCTTTTCCATCTTTGGCCGAAATTGGAACAACCACAATATCTCCACCGTAACCTTCAATTAAAATCCCGTTTTCCGCTAAATTTATTTTAGCTTTCTCTAAATTATATTCCGGCAAATCAATTTTATTTAAGGCTACTATATAATTTAAACCCGCTTCTTTAATAAATCTTAAACTTTCAATGGTTTGCGGTTTTACCCCTTCATTAGCAGCCACTACCAAAATAGCTAAATCAGCTACCTTAGCTCCTCTCGCTCTTAGATTATTAAAAGCGGCATGACCGGGAGTATCAATAAAAGTAATACGAGAAACGTGAGTATCGCCAATTTCTACCTGATAAGCGCTAAGATGTTGGGTAATACCACCATATTCTTTTTTAGTCAAATCCATTTCTTTGATTTTGGAAAGGAGAGTTGTTTTACCGTGATCAATATGACCGAGGATAACGACAATCGGCGGTCGAGAACCGTCTGAAGTTTTGACAGGAGTAGAATTCAAACCATTTTTGGCTGTTTTTGATTTCATAAATTTTTAATTGCCCGGCTAACCTAAACATAGCTTAATCTTCTTTTTTCTCCTCGGCTTTTTTAACCGTTTTTGTTTTCTTTTCTTTCGCGGGTTTTTTAATTTCCTTTTTTTCAGATTTTATTGTTTTAGTTTTTTCTTTAGCCTCTTTAGCCTCTTTTTTAATTTTATTATCTCGAGCTTTTATAGAAACAAGAGATTCCTTAATATCTATTTTATAGCCGGTTAATTTTACCGCTAATCTAACGTTTTGACCGTCTTTACCAATGGCTAAAGAAAGTTGGTCTTCCGCAATACTTACCTGAGCTGTTCTAATTTTCTCATTTACCTCAACTTTAATGTTTTCTGCTGGAGAAAGAGATGAGGCAATAAATTTAGCTATATCTTCGCTGTATTGAATAATATCGATTTTTTCGCCATTTAACTCATTTATCACCGCTTGGACACGAATTCCTTTTTGACCAACACAAGAACCAACGGGATCAACCCCTGTTTGGGTAGAAAAAACTGCAATTTTTGAACGATTACCGGCTTCTCTAGCTATTTCTTTAATTTTAACTACCCCGGAAGCCACTTCCGGAACTTCACGTTTAAAAAGACCTTCAACTAAATTCTTATCAGCTCGGGAGACAATAATTTGTTCTCCTTTTTCCAAAGTTTCAATCCCTTTAACATAAAAAACCAATCTCTGATTAATTTGATAATTCTCAGTCATTATTTGTTCTAAACGGGGCATTATTGCTTCTGCCCGATCAAGATCAACAACGGCATTTGAACCTTCGAAACGGATAACTCTACCACTAGCCAGACTGCCAATTCTCTTAGCATATTCTAATAAAATTGAAGCTTTTTCTGCCTCTCTGATTTTTTGGATGAGAACTTGTTTTGCTACTTGGGCGGCAATCCGGCCAAAACCTGGAGGAGTAATTTCTTTTTTACCACCATCAAGAGAAAAAAGTTTAGTTTCACCGGTCTGTTGATCAATTTCCGCCTCATATTGGATTTCTTCATTCATGCCAAAATCACGGCGATAAGCAGCTAAAAGAGCCTCTTTAATCGACTCAATAACAACTTCTAATTCTATATTGTGTTCAGCACAAATTTGGTTTAATGCTGAAGAAAATTCGGTTCTAGCTTTAATTGCTGCCATTTCGAGTTTTACGAGAAAAAAGGTTCTGTCGCCTAAAGCAACAGGTCCTTATATTGCTACATTAATTTTCTTAAAAAGGTGGGTTACCCCACCTTCATTACTTAAATTATTTACTTAACCTAAAAAAATTTTAGCAGAAAGAGGCCTTGAAGTCAACCAATTGTGGATAATTTGGATGATTATTATTTATATTAAAAAGGAAGTTAGAATTTGTTGGAGCTAACTATCTTTCTTCTTTTTAAAAAACCACTCATATATGCCAAGAATCCAGCTGCCAGTATAAACAATAGTTAAAAAGAAAATGCCCCATTGTTTATTAACAAAGGAAGTAATATACCAAAAAGGCTGTGAAATTAATCCCAGAACAAAACCCCATTTATTTTTCTTGGCAACTAAAATAATTGCCGCAACCCCAAAAATTGATATTCCAATTTGAGCAATAATATCCCACATATTATTATTCTACCAAAAAATCTATAAACCAACTTCACTAGCAATACCTTGTAAGGATGATAAACCTATTTGTAAAAAATTATCTAAAGATATGTCTGCTTTTTCGCATTCCAAAATAATCTCCCGGCTACACTTGGCGGCAAAAGATTTATTCTTAAATTTTTTCTTTAAGGATTCAAGACTCACGCTTTGTAACTTTTTGTCAGGTTGGACCAAAGCGGAAGCAATAATAATACCTGTTAAAGTCTCCGCCGCAGCCAAACAATATTGAATTTCTGATGAACGCTGTTTTTCTTTAAGCTTAGGCATAAAATCGGAGTTATAACCATGCGAAATTATATTTTCTATAAGAAAATCGCTGGCTCCAGCTTTTTTGAGAATTTCCTGAGCCTTGATACAATGTTCACTTGGGTTATTTTTAGTCAAATCCCAATCGATATCATGAAGTAAGCCGATGATGCCCCATTTTTCTTCATCCTCGTTAAATTTTTTTGCCAAGGCTCTCATAAACACCTCTGTTTCTCTAAGGTGTAATTTGGTTATCGGTTCAGTTATATATTTTTTAACCAAATCCTGAGCTTGTTGATAAGTTATGTTTAATTCTTCCATAAATATTATTCTATCAAAAAATTATTTGGAATTCTTTAATATTTTAATGTGAAGAAACTCTGAAATCGAATAATGGTAAATAATTCATATGGAATAAGTTTAATTTTACCTGTTAAATTCTTCCATAAATCCTAAATTTCATCTTCCCATATCTATATTTTGCTTATTTCTTCAAAATACGGTATTCTTAAAACAAGAAGATAAAATATGCTTAAATACACATTAGATAAAGAAAAATATAAAGCTGCTTTTCTATACATAATTAACTCACTAGGAAAAATAGAAGGAATGAAAAAGGCATATAAACTTTTTTACTTCCTAGATTTTGATTTTTATGAAGCCTATGAAAAACCATTCACGGGAGATATTTACAAATCTCTTAAAATGGGTCCTGTACCAGTTTATTTTAACGGAATAGTTGACGAACTTATAATTGAGAAAAAGATAAAAGTTGAGAAAACTAGAATGTCTCTTTTCCACGATAACGATACAGTAATTTATAAACCCTTAGCGAAAACGAATTATAAGTTTTCGAATAATGAAAAAAAGATGTTAGACAGAATAATTAACTTATACGGCAACCAGAGTGGTAAATCTTTAGAATTATTGTCTCATTCAGAAGCACCTTATAATGCAGTTGATTTATATCAGATTATTCCCTACGAATATAGCTTTTACAGAGATACTCCCAATTTAACTGTTTAAAATAACTTCATGTATGGAATGTAAATCTCTTTGTTTTTTTACACATCACCCAAAGTTTATTCAGGAGTTAGAGGAGTTTATTAACAACCATGTTTCAGCTTCTTCAGCAGAAGAAACCATCAATAACATAGAGAGATTACTTGTAAAACATTTTTATGATAAGGATGTTTCGTTTACTCCAAAACATTTTGGAATGGCACAAGGTTTTAACGGATTCGAAGTTTATTGGCTACACATGGTAATACCAAATAGTGGTCTATCTCGTACACAAGTCCCAAAAGCATATTTTTATAAAAACAATGAGTACATAAGCTTTTTATGTCTAGACTCTCACATTCAAAATTATAAAGACGCAAAGCTTCGAAAAGTTGCAGAAGAGAGATTAAGAGAAATTATTGAAGTTTTAAAAACCCGTGCACCTTAAACATTGGGTTGATATATTTAGAATAAATAGTGTTTTGACTATTTTTATTGATTTCTAGTTTAAGTTTATTAAAATAACCTATTTAAAATTCTTCCAGAATTTCTTTTTGTTTTCTGTTCAATTTGTCAGGAATTTTAACTAAAAGTCTCACATATTGGTCGCCGCGACCATATCCATGAAGTTTTTTAACTCCTCTTGCGGCTAAGCGAACCATGCTTCCTGATTGAGTCCCTGGACGAATTCTTAACTTTAAATCTCCATCAATAGTTGGTACTTCAATAACTCCACCTAAAATAGCCATCTTTAAAGAAATTTCTTGATTAATTAAAACATCATTACCGTCACGCTGAAAAATTTTATCAGGTTTAACATCAATAGTGATATAAAAATCATTAAATTCAATTCTTGAACCTTCATCAACTCCAGCCGGTATTTTGATCTTTTTTCTTTTGCCTTCAATGGCAACTTCTTTTTCCACTCCTTTAGCCGCTTCCTGAAAAGTTAAGGACAAGCCATAACGGGGCTTTCGCTGTGTTTGGCGGAAAGGCGAACCGCCACTAAAAAACTGTTCAAAAATTTCAAAAGGATCGGAAAAATCAAAACCTTCCCAGGCGGAGCCTGGTCCCGCTCCGCGGGAAAAAGCTTCATCTCCACCACCACTGGTATAAGTATAAGTAAAAGGTCCTTGTCCGCCGCCAAAAGGACCACCAGCAGAACCACCACCCTGATCAAAAGCAGCATGGCCAAACTGATCATAACTTTGTTTTTTCTGGGGGTTGCCTAAAATTTCATAAGCTTCATTAACTTCTTTGAATTTTTCTGAAGCTTCAGCGGATTTATTACGGTCCGGATGCCATTGCAAGGCTTGCTTACGATAGGCTTTTTTTAATTCCTGGGAGGAAGCATTTTTGGAGATACCTAAAATATCGTAAAAATCTTTTTTCGTTGACATTTTTATTTTGAGTCTTCGAGAAACAAGGTTCTGTCTGGCTTAACCAGACAGGTTCTTACTCGACCACTTCGCCTTCTTCGGCTTTACCTTTATCCTCCGAAGCTTTTTCAGAAGCAGCTTCTTCTTTAGGGGCTTCGCCTTCAGCTGGCTGACCTTCTTGAGGTTGTTGCTGAGACTGGTACATGGCGGCTCCGACTTTCTGAAGTTCTTCGGAAAGCTTATTAACAACCTGATCAATTTCCTCTTTAGTTGCTCCCTCTTTGGCTAAAATTTCTTTAACATTTTTAATTTCCGTCTCAACTTTTTCTTTATCCTCGGGTTTAACCTTATCGCCGGCATCTTTTAAAGTTTTTTCAGCGGTAAAGACTAAATTTTCCGCTTGATTTCTAGTTTCCACCGATTCTTTTTTACGACGGTCTTCCTCAGCGTATTGTTCGGCTTCCGCTTGGGCTTTTTTAACTTCTTCATCCGATAAACCAACCGCTCCTTTAATTGTAATAATTTGTTCTTTATTGGTCGCCTTATCTTTCGCTTTAACATTTAAAATACCGTTAGCGTCTAAATCAAAGGTTACTTCGATTTGAGGAACACCACGGGGCGCTGGCGGAATTCCGTCCAAAACAAAACGGCCTAAGGATTTATTATCAACCGCCATACTTCTTTCACCTTGCAAAACATTAATCTCCACTTGGTTCTGATTATCAGCGGCGGTGGAAAAAATTTGCGACTTAGAAGTCGGAACGGTCGTATTACGATCAATCAGAGATGTTCTCACCCCGCCCAAAGTCTCAATCCCTAAAGTTAAAGGCGTCACATCTAATAAAAGAACATCTTTAACTTCACCACCTAAAACACCGCCTTGAATAGCAGCCCCAACGGCCACGACTTCATCCGGATTAACCGAACGGTTAGGATCTTTGCCAAAAAATTTCTTCACGGCATCATAAACCATTGGCATTCTGGTCATGCCGCCAACCATAATAATTTGTTCAACATCACTAACTTTAATTTTGGCATCTTTTAAACACAGTTCTACCGGCTTTAAAGTTTTTGTAACTAAATCACCAACCAGCTGTTCCAATTTCGCTCTAGTCATTTTTAAAGTCAAATGAAGGGGTTGTCCGCCTTTGCCCTGAGTAATATAAGGCTGATTAATTTCTGTTTCCTGAGCTGAAGAAAGCTCAATTTTAGCTTTTTCCGCCGCATCTCTGACTCTTTGCAAAGCTTGTGTATCCTGTCTTAAATCAACTCCCTGATCTTTCTTAAATTCCTCAGCAATCCAATCAACAATTTTTTCATCAAAATCATCGCCGCCTAAATGAGTATCACCATTAGTCGCTTTAACTTCAAAAACGCCATCACCAATCTCCAAAATGGAAATATCAAAAGTACCACCGCCCAAATCATAAACGGCAATTGTTTCACCGGATTTTTTCTCCAAACCATAAGCCAAAGAAGCCGCAGTTGGTTCATTAATAATCCGTTCCACTTTTAATCCGGCAATTTCACCAGCCTGTTTTGTCGCTTGGCGCTGGGAATCATCAAAATAAGCCGGGACAGTAATAACGGCCCGATCGACTTTTTCACCTAAAAAGGCTTCGGCATCGGCTTTGCATTTAGCCAAAACTTTGGCCGAAATTTCCTGAGGGGTAAATTGTTTTCCGCCAACTTCCACCACCGCCATACCGTCTTTACCTTCTTTAATTTTATAAGAAACCATTTTTTGAGTTTTTTTCACTTCTTCATCGTTAAACCTTCGACCCATTAAACGTTTTACGGAAGAAATTGTATTTTCGTGATTTAAAACCATCTGTCTTTTGGCAACTTCGCCTACTAGATTTTTAATGGGTTCGACCACAGAAGGAATAGTATTGCGGCCTTCAGCAGAAGGAATAACTTTTGGCTTTCCAGCCTCCATTACTGCAACACAAGAGTTTGTTGTTCCTAAATCGATTCCAATTATTTTTGACATTTTGAGTCTTCGAAAAACAAGGTTCTTGCTAAAGGCAATGTCCTTATTTTGAGTCTACCTTTCTTATTATATTTTATATAATTTATATTTTATATAATTATTATAAATAATTTTAATTATCTTTTAAAGATGTTCTTCCGACTTTAACCTTAGCAATTCTTAAAACTCTATCGCCCAAATGATAACCTTTGTTAACTACTTCTATAATTTTATTTTCCGGACCTTCAACTATTTCTATCGCTTCCATTGTCTGCGGATCAAATTCTTCTCCTTGAGCCTTAATTTCTTCCAATCCTTCATTTTTTAAAACTTCTTTTAACTTATTTAAAGTTAAACTCAAACCTTGGTCTTGTAAATGTTTCTCACAACGTTCCAAATCATCAACAATCAATAATAATTTTTCTAAAAGCTGAGCGTTACAAAATTTAACAAAATATTGTTTCTCGTTATCAATTCTCTTTTCTAAATTAGCATAATCAGCTAAAGCTCTTTTCCATTTTCCTTCCAAATCAAGAATTTTCTTTTCTGAAACTGATTTTTTCTTTTTATCCATTTTTAAAGACTGCTGGCTAATTCTTCAATTAATTTACCAAAATAACGAACTGTCGGAATAACCAAAGAATAATTCAGACGATTAGAGCTAATAATACCTAAAGAGCCTGATTTTTTATTGCCGGCATCAAAGTTGACAAAAACTAAACCGCAAGGTTCCAAATAATCATAACCTAATTCATTGCCAAAAAGCAGATGAACAGGATTGTCTGTAGTATCAAAAGTCCGTTCAAAAAGACGATGTATCTGTTTCACTTCTTCCAACATTGTTAAAATAGTCCGGGTAACATCGATATCAAAAAATTCCGGCATATCTAAAATATTGGCGTAACCGGCGTGATAAATTTCTCCATCTTTTGTAATAGCTAAAGACAAGGAACGGGTTTGATCAGCCAAAGCCTTAACCGCATGATGCATTAAATTATCAAAATTAAAACGGGAGTCCCAAACTTTTTCCCGAGCGGCAACTTCATCCACCACCGAAAGTCTTTTTTCTTCCATTAACCGATCGACATAAAAACGAAAAGCTTCTTTAGTTGGTATTCTTCCGGCGGAGGTATGAGGCTGTTTAAAAAAACCTGCCTCAATTAATTTCGCCATTTCATTACGGATAGTTGCCGGAGAAACACCCAACTCATATTTCTTTTCCAAAACTTCAGAACCAACCGGGTCACCATTTTCAATATATTCTTCAATAACTGCTTTTAAGATTTTAATTTGTCGTTCTGTTAATTCCATAAATTTTCCCCGAATTAGCAGTAGAATATCATGACTGCTAAGCTTTGTCAAGAGGTTTTTACCAAGAAAAACATCACTCATGCTATACTAAAATCGCCAATGAAAAAATTACCTCCCCGCAAGATTGCTTCGCTGTTAGTTTTTATCTTTCTTCTGTTTTTACTGCCTTTTTCAATGAATTTGGTTAAAAAAGTTCAGTATTTTTTTGGCCAAGCCTTCGGCCAAAAAGCCGATATTGTGGTCAATGTGACCATTGATCAAGGTCCCATCAAACCTATCTGGCAAGCCTTGGCTCAGGGTGGTGAAGAAAAAAATCCTTTTGATCAAATTATTAATGACATCGCCGTTTTAAAACCAAAATATATTCGTATAGATCATCTTTACGACTTTTATGACGTCGTTAAAAAGGAAAACGGTCAATTAGTTTTTAATTGGTCCCAGTTAGACCAGATTGTTAATCACATTTTAAAAACCGGTGCTCTTCCTTTTTTCAGTCTTTCTTATATGCCGCCGGCAATTGCTCAAAATGGCGATATTACCAATCCTCCCAACGACTGGAATGACTGGCAAATGGTCGTTCGCGAAACCATCCAACATTACAGCGGTCGACAAAACATGAATTTAAAAAATGTGGCTTATGAAGTTTGGAATGAACCGGATTTATTTGGTCAATGGCAAATCGGCGGAAAAAAAGATTATCGTCTTTTATATCAATTTGCTGTTTTGGGAGCTAACCAAGTCAACAATACTAATCTTTTTAAAATCGGCGGACCGGGCATTACCGCTCCTTATCAAAATTGGGTAGATGGCTTTTTAAGCTATGTCAGCCAAAACCATTTAAAAATTGACTTTTATTCTTGGCATCGCTATACCACTGAACCAAAAAAATTTCAGGAAGATATCGATAAAGTTGATAATTGGCTTTTTAAAAATGGGGGTTTAACATTGGAAAAATTTATAACCGAGTGGGGTTCGGTTTCTGAAAATTCCCCTCTTCATGACAACTCTTTTGATGCGGCTCATTTAATCGCTACGGTTAGACAACTCATCCAGCGGGTTGATTTGGCTTTTGTGTTTGAGATTAAAGACGGTCCCTCACCAGAAGGAAAAAAATATTGGGGGAGATGGGGCCTTTTGACTCACCAAATCGCCGGACCAGTTGAGAAAAAACCAAAATATTGGGCTCTCACATTGCTAAATAAAATGATCGGCAACCGCGTTTCCCTCGAAGGTGAGGGAGATTGGATCACCGGCTTTGCCGTTAAGGAAAACTCAAAAGTCAAAATTATTTTGGTTAATCTTGACGAAAAAGGTCAAAACTTTGAAAATGTTCCCTTAACAATCGAAAATCTGGAAAATGGCGATTATTATTATCAAGAAACTTTTTTAGTCGGCGTCGGTAAAAAAACCAATGAAAGTATCACCAATAACATTCTTCAGAAAGAAATCCCCTTATCCACTAATAACATTGTCGTGGTTGAAATCACTAAAATTTAGGTTGACACATCGGATGTGGGTTGAATTGACATACTTAAGTTGAAAAAGTAAAAAATAATCCTTAATTAATATTATTTGAGAATTGCATCAATTCATCAAGCCTATACTTAAATTGTAAATTATATGTATCAGCCCATTTCAACCATCCCCAAGTGGAAGCTATGGAAGACCTAAATTGCTCTTTGTTAATCAATCCAAGTCTCAGCATTTTAGGCATACGAATTAATCTTTTCTTCACTCTTTTAGCTGTTGATTTTCTAAGTAATATATAATTTGGAAAATGTCGATATCCTAAAAAATCTACTCCTTGCTTTACTTGAAAAACATCACATTTGCTAAATTTAAGTTTTAATTCTACTTTTAAAAAATCTTCTATAATATTTCTTAATTCATGTAATTGTTTTAAATCGTTACTATAAGCACAAAAATCATCGCAATAACGAATGTAATATTTTACTTTACAGTTATGTTTCATAAATTGATCAAGTTCGTTCATATAGAGATTGCCAAACCATTGGCTGGTATAATTGCCAATAGGCACATTTTTATTATTACCGATGCTGTAGATTATGTCTTTAATCAACCATAATGTATCAGGACATTTAATCTTTTTTTTAACTATTTTAAATAAAATATCATGCTCCATCGATGGATAGAATTTTGATATATCCATTTTTAAGCAGTATTTATTATTTCTTACTGCTCTCATTGTTCTCTGGCTTCCTTTATGTATCCCTTTGCCTTTACGGCAGGCATAAGAATCAAAAATAAAAAGACTATCCCAGATAGGTTCTAATATATTCATCAAAGCGTGCTGTATAATACGGTCCGGTGCAAAGGGAAGTATGAATATCTCACGTCTTTTTGGCTCTTTAATAGTTTTAATTTTATATTTTGATGTGGTGAATGTTTTATCTATTAAAGATTTCTGGATAGCAAGAAGATTGTCCTCTAAGTTCTTCTCAAAATTCTTTACCGTATTTTGCCATCCTTTGCCTTTTTTAGCATTAAGATATGCTTTTCTTAGATTGTCTATATCTACAATTTTACTATATAGACTTCCGTGTCTTCTCATAATTTTTCTATTGTGATAGAGATAGGTTTCATTATTATTACTAACTATCTCTATCCTCCGTTTTGTATTTTGCTGTTTTTTAACAACATGGCCAAGTATTCAGCCAGGAGTCGGCTCGACACCCTGTATCTGACGCTGCGTGCGCCGATATTCGAATTCAAATTCAGTGGATCATTATTCCAATTCGAACTACGTGAACTGCAATTCACACTGTTATTCCAATTACCGCTGAAGATCGCACATTTCTAACACTCAGCCAACTTTTTCACTAACAAAAAAGCCATAACTTTTTTATTAGCAAAAAAGTCAATTAAAGAACTCCTGACGACGCAGAGACGCCGCGCGCGCCGAGATCCGAAGACAAACCCAGCGGAGCACGATACCAAGCCGAACCACGCGAACCGCAAGCCACACAGCTGTCACTCCAACCACCGCCGAAGAGCGCACAATTTGGAGCGTCATAATGTTGACCACCTACCCCTGCGTCATTTGCATCATAGGCATTTGCCCAGGCGGCAGCACCATAAGGCCCACCTCTATCTCTACCCCATTGCCAAAGTACTCCACAAGAGTCTTCACAACCGATATTAGATATCATCCTTCTGCTTCCCGTATCAATATGGCCTGTGGTTGTACCAGGGTCTGCACTACCTGTAATATTGGTACTTTGATTTGCCCCATAAGACAGACTCATAAATTCAGACTGGTTTGGTAACATCTTCTTACTTCTTGCAAACCACTCCGTAAATTTATACCAATGAAATTTTACAGCAGAAGCTCCGTCTGCTATCGTACCACCATTTACACTAACTAAGATTGCACCAGATACTGAAGCCAGATAAATATCCGCCCAAATATCAGTTCCTGAATCGTATACCATCCCCTCAGGTGCTGATACAGGTTTATGTTTTAAATCCCAAACACTTTGTGGTAAAACATCGCCTGCTAAATAACCTGTTAAAGTATGTCCGGCGATTGCCCCTACATTTACGCATAGGCAATGAAAACCGCCAATCTTTTTAGAGGTTGTAGCATTGTACCCTGCTGGGTATGTTGAAGTTACCGATACCTTCAAATCTGGTGAAATTCCAGATACAGGAGCACAGGCATAAATATAGAAATCTTTCCCTGCTCTATTTGCTGCTGTTCTATAATCTGTTCCTGCTATAGTATCCCATGTGGCTTCCGCTGATAAATCCAATGTTGCCTGGGCGGACAGGTAATACTGAGTAGAATTAAAATATATATACATCCTATTTGGAGATAATAGAATATACCTATCTGCTGCAGCACCTACTGTTTTTGCTGCAAAGTTTATATTTTCTTGGAATTCTACTATTCTGCCGTTATCATCAGCATATTTTTTATTTGCAACTTGATAATCAGTTGTTGGGGCACTTGAGGGAGTTACTGGAAAAGATGAAAAAGTTTTTATTCCTACGACCGTTTGGTTCCCAGTCATTAAAACTACTTCATCACGCCGGGCCGCATCGGTGGTCGAAGTACCTTGTCCGAGATTTTTAATGGGGTTAGCTCCCATATCAATACGGAAACGAGAAATTCTAAGGGCCATTTTAAGATTGAGAACCTACTTTAAACTCGCCACATTTAAGGCAAACCCATAAAGGACTTGGGACAGCTCCTTTTTTAGTGTTAGCTAAAAGTGAAGCCCAGTTATGGGAACATTCTTTCAAATCTTGATTATCGGATGTTTTTGCCAGTGATTTTTTTCCCATAATGTGTGCTTAAATCGGAAATATATTTCCTAGTATTAGGGTGACATTTATGTCAGATTTTGTCAAGAGGATATCCATGACAAATATTTATAAAAAATTTGGGATAAAAGTTCGAAGTCTCCGAAAAAAGAAAAAGCTTTCTCAAGAAAAGTTAGCAGAGTTTATTAGGTGTGATCCACGAACGATTGTCGCTATAGAAACCGGCAAAAGAAACCCTACCTTAAAAACAATCTATAAAATCTCCCTTGCCTTTAAAATTCCTCTTTCCGAACTTTTAAAGTTTTAGGTTGACACATCGGATGTGGGATAGGTTGACACCTAAGGAAAAACCTGATAATTTTAAAATATGCCCTACAGGAAAACCATTTTTGCCAATAACGAAATATATCACACCATCAACCGCAGTATAGAAGAACAAACAATATTTAAAGGAAAAAGAGATTACCAAAGAGCACTGGATTTAATTGACTTTTATAGATATAACCACCCTTCTTTAAGATTCTCCCATTATAACCGTTTACCTAAAAATGAAAAAGAAAAGTTTATTAAAAATTTAAAAGAAAACGGAAAACCAGTTGTTGAAATCCTAGCTTTTTGTCTAATGTCCAATCATTTCCATTTTCTCTTAAGACAAACCCGGGAAAAAGGGATTCAATCTTTTATGAGGAATTTTCAAGATAGCTTTGCCCGCTATTTTAACACCAAATACCACCGCAGCGGTTTACTTTTCCAGGGGATGTTTAAGGCGGTACGAATAGAAACTGATGAACAACTAACCCACGTTTCAAGGTATATCCACCTTAACCCGGTTTCTTCTTATATTACAGAAATTGGGGATTTAGAAAAATATCCATGGTCTTCATTCCCGGAATATTTAAGCCAAGACTCTCTAAAATTCACCAATCCAAGTCCTATCCTTGATCTTTTTAAATCAAGAGCTTCTTATAAAGAATTTGTTTTTAATCAAGCTGATTATCAAAGACGACTCCAAAAAATAAAACATCTTGCATTAGAAAGATAATCCCTATGTGTCTATCTAGCACACATCGGATGTGGGTTAAGTTGACACATCGGGATTTTAGATGAAACTTAGGATATCCCCGTCCTGAAGAGTTTGAGATAGACTAACTTTTTGGCTGGGAAAATGGGCTGAAGGCCCCCATAATAAAACCTGGGTAATTTTCTTATCTTGGGGAAAGATTTTTCCAATAACCATTTCAACTGTATTTTTTTCTTTCATAATTAAAGGGTTCTTTAAATCAGGTTCACCACCTTTGGGCTTCAGATAGATTCTTATTAAACCCAATTTATGCCAAATCTCCTGTTTTAATTCTTCTAATCCAACCTCTTTTTCGGCACTAATCACAATTCCCTCTCCGCCAGCTGGCGGATTATCAATTATTTGAGCATTAGCGAAAACAAGGTTCTCCGATGTTACATCGGAGGTTCTTAAATCGACTTTATTAATAACCACCAATATCGGTAAACTAACACCAGCTTGTCTTAGTTCTTTAAGCAAGCTTTTTGTTTGGCTTTTAGTTTTAAAATCGAACATTAAAATTATTAATTCAGCTGAACGGGTGGCGGATAAAACTTCCCGACCCCGACCAATACCTTTAGCGGCTCCAACTAAAATTCCCGGTAAATCAAAAATTTGAATTTTGGCTCCCTGATAATCCATCATCCCCGGCATAACTCTAACCGTAGTAAAAGGCCAAGCTTCAACTCTTGAATGAGCATCTGTCAATTTATTTAAAAGGGTTGATTTCCCCACCGAGGGCGGACCGATTAAAACTACCGTCGCGTCACCTGATTTTTTGGGGATAAAACCGAAATGACCGCCCGATTTTTTTAAAGCTTGTTCTTCTTGATTTTTTAATCTGGCGATTTTCGCTTTTAACTTTCCAATATGATGTTCAGTACCTTTATGGTAAGGAGTGGTTCTTATTTCTTCTTCTATCTGGGCAATTCTAGCTTCAAAATCGATTTTAGGGTTTAGGTCTTTCATTTCGAATTTTATGAGAAACAAGGTTCTATCTTTATTCAACTGGAGGAGGAACAATATTTTCAACCAAATTCGGTTTTTTAATTTTGGCAATTAATTTTTTGAAAAAGTTAATTTCATCCACTCGCAAAATCCAGCAGAAAAACAGATAAACCAAAAAGCCAATCAATGCCACAAAAATCGTTAATAACAACAGGTTAAAAGTATAACGAGTATCCAGAACAAAATGTTGAAAACTAACCGGTAACTTTAATCCTAAAAAGCGTAAAAAAGAAAGTTTTTTATCCCAAGCGGAGCGATCCAAAACTTTTAAGAGAAAGAACATTAAACCTCCAGAAGCCGATGAAGCTATAATAATTTTTAAAAGGGTGATTAAGAACAATCTTATTTTTAACTCAAGAACGCGGCGCTTTAAGAAGAAAAACAAAAAAACAACTTGGGTTAAAGAGGCTAGGGAAAAAGCTAAGGCCAAAGTCCAAATAGGCAGTTTAAAAACAACAATCAGCAAACCGCCAAAAATTATTTCCATAGTAATCATTCCAATAGAAATTTTTACTGGAGTTTTGGTATCATGAAGCGCCCAAAAAGCCCTGGTTAAAGGATAAAGCAAAGCTTGGGCCACAATTCCCAAAGAAAATGCTGAAAGTGTCAAACCGGTTTGAACGGTTGAATCCCAACCAAAACGATCAGCACCAAAAACCAAACGAACAACCGGAATTCTAAGAACCGTTAAGAAAACCGCTGATGGTAAAACAAAAAAGACAATTTGATTTAACAAAGAGATCAGTGTTTCTTGAAACTCATGAAATTGTTTTTGGGCCACTTGATAAGAAAGCGTTGGGAGAGCTGCTTTTCCAATACTAGTCCCGAAAAGACCAATCGGCAACAAAGCCAATGAATTGGCAAAAGTAAAATAAGTATAGGCTCCAGCAGAAACTAAAGAAGCTAAAAAGAGTTCTGCCATTTTCCCCAATTGCAAAGAAGAAAGTTCGACAATACGCGGTAGGGCCAAACGGCCAATTTCCCTAACTCCTGGATGTTGTAAATCAATTTTAAACTTTGGCCGAAAACCTAAAAGAAAAGCTAATGGTAATTGAAGTAAAAAGTGACATAAAGCTCCGAAAACAGCCCCAAATACCGGACCGTAAAGCCCGAATCTTGAAGAAAGAAAAATTGTTCCTAAAATAATGCCCAAATTGTAAAACAAAGGAGCTAGAGCCGGAACTAAAAAACGTTGCATTGATTCCAAAACACTGGTTAGAAAATAGCTTAAAACAAAAAAAGCCTGGGCTACTAAAAGGACTCTGGAAAGATTGGCAATCTGAA
This sequence comes from Candidatus Shapirobacteria bacterium, assembly GCA_026395335.1. GTDB lineage: Bacteria > Patescibacteriota > Microgenomatia > PFEM01 > JAPLYW01 > JAPLYW01. The sequence continues at coordinate 9,538 of JAPLYW010000030.1, read as the reverse complement.
TTACTTGAGAATCAGAAAAACCAGGAGCGATAAGATGATAAAGAGGATTGGCAAAAATAAAGATTAAAATTCCAAAAAACAGAAAAACTAAAAAAGCGAAATTTAAACAAACCGAAGCCACGTACCAAGCTTCTTCTTTTTTTTTCTGGGAAATATAGGAAGTAAAAATCGGAATGAAAGCTGAAGAAAAGGTGCCAAAAACCAAAATCTCAAAAATGGTTTCAGGAATACGAAAAGAAGCAAAATAAACAGAAAGGTCATTAACAGAGAAAAACTGAGCCAAAGCCCGATTACGGACTAAGCCCAAAACCCGTGAAGCCGCAATCATTAACATAATAATTAAAGCAGCAGAAAAAATAGTTTTTTGTTTTTGCGTAAAAATTTGTGAGCTTTTAAGAAGTAATTTTTTTACCATTGTCTAAAATCTTACAGTTTGCTATACTTGGCTAATTGCTCTTATTGTAATTTGTTATTTAAAATTTGTAAATTAGAAATATGCCAATTCTTAAATCATCTAAAAAAGCTCTTAGGCGTGATCGACGTCGAGCCGTAATTAATAAAAAAATTAGAAATAATCTTAAAGAGGTGCTTAAAAAAGCTCGAAAGAGCCCTAATTTAAAAAATTTGTCTTCCGCCAGCTGTTTTCTTGATCGAGCGGCCAAAAAAAAGATTATTCATAAAAATAAAGCTGATCGCTTAAAATCCCGCTTAAGTAAACTTCTCGCTAAAACAAAAAAGAAGTAATCCTCTTTACAATTGTCTTGTAAATCTTCTATACTCAATTAGCTGATTAATTTTTTATTTGGCTGAAAGATAAAAAGACTTATTTTATGGATGCCCCAGCTAAAACCATTAAAACCACAATTGAATTTATCCCTCAAGAAGACTGGGAAAAAACCAGTTTTGGTAAATTCCTAAAATGGCTTTTGAATGTCGGCCGTTGGATTGTTATTGTCACAGAACTGATTGTTATCATCGCTTTTCTTTCACGCTTTAAATTGGATCGTGATTTAACCAACCTCAATGAAACCGTTAGACAAAAACAAGCCATTATTAACGCTTCTTCTTCTTTTGAAAAAGAATTTCGTTTTTTACAGAAAGAGCTAGCAACAATTGAGGGACTAGAAAAATCGCAAATTAAATCTGATCAAGTCTTATCTATTTTTTCCCAAATTACTCCAGTCGGTATTCAACTATCCAATTTTATGATTGACGATGAAAAGAAAGTTAGTCTAAAAGCCAGTGCTGACTCTGAATCTACTTTTGCCTTTTTTCTAAAAAAACTTAAAGCAGAACCAAAAATAAAAAATTTAACAATTAATAAAATTTCCGTTAGTGAAGAACAATTTGGCAAAATTGTTTTTGATATTAAAACAGAATTAGAATAAGAACCTGTCGAAACGACAGAACCTTGCCTTTGGTAAGAACCTGTCGAAACGACAGAACCTTGTTTTATAAAATAAAATAAAATAAAATGACTAATTTAAATTGGCAAAGTGAATCTCATCGTTATCGTCGTTATTTTGTTGACTTAAATAAACTTTATCAAACTAAAAAAGGCCGGGTTTATACCGGAATTGTCTTTTCTCTTATCGTTATAATTCTCTTTATTTTTTTTGCTATTCGGCCAACATTAATCACTATCGCCCAACTGATCAGACAAATTAAAGACCAAAAAATTGTAGCTACGGCTTTAGAGAAAAAAATTAATAATTTAACTGAGGCTCAAAAAAATTACCTAACTATTGAAAATAACTTATCTTTAATTGAAGAGGCTTTACCCCAAAAAGCCAACTTACCACTTTTAACTAAACAGATTGAAACTTTAGCAAGACAAGCAGGAATAGTGGTGGTTGATTTACGTTTTAGTGGAGTTAATCTGTCTCCAGGCAAATCAACTCAAGATGAAAAAGAAGAAGTTATTTTTAGCTTCAATACCTTAGGAGAATATTCAAACTTAAAAAAATTTCTCAGTTCATTAACCGAACTAAGAAGGATTATTATTGTTGAATCTTTTTCTTTTCAAGCTGGAAAAGACGAAACAAATATTCTGTCTTTAAATCTTAACGGTAAAGCTTGGTTTTTGGAGAAACCTTAATAAGAACCTGTCTGGCTTAGCCAGACAGAACCTTGTTTTCGAAGACTTAAATGAAAAAAATTAAACTCGGCAAAGATATTCTTGCCTTAACTATTTTTACTTTAATTACCATTTCTACTTGGATAGGTTTTGAAATCTGGCTTTCTGCTACTGAAAGTACGATATCTAAAGCTACCGAAGAACAAATGGCTTTAGTTAATTCTAAAATTTCCAAAGATGTTATTGAATCTTTAAAAACTAGAAATTCTTTACCAGAATCGGAATTAAATTTAATAGCTTCTAGTAGTGGAACAATTGAAAATCAAGAAGAAAATATTGCAACTGAAAGTAGTAAAGAAAAAACAGCAACTGGAAGTAGTCAAAATGCTACTGAAAGTGCTACATTAGAATAGGGAAACTTAAAATAAAATAAATTTTTACTGAAAATAATAAATGATAAAAAAAATTAAACATTTACCTACTATCATAGGTCTTTTATTAGTGTTAGTGGCTATTGCAGGCGGAGTAGTTTTAATTAAAAAAGGACCAAACCTTTTTATAAAAGCTTCAACAAGCCTGACGCCAAAGCAATTAAAATTAACTAATATCAGCGATAATAGTTTTACGGTTTCTTGGTTAACCGATGAAAAAACCAGCGGTTTTGTTAAATATAACACGGATAATAATCTTTCTTTTACTGCTCAAGACGATCGTGATCAGCTTTCCGGTCAAACCGGCAATTATCAAACTCACCATATTACAATTAAAAACCTAAAAACTTTTACGGTTTACTTTTTTAAAATTGGTTCCGGCGGTAAGATTTTTGACAATGACAATCAACCTTATCAAATCACAACTGCTAAAATTGTACAGAATACCCCGTCTAATAATGTCGCTTATGGCACTGTCGTTGATCAAAGCAATAATCCGGTTGAAGGAGCCATTATTTACCTCTCTTTAACTAATACCAGCCCCGCCTCAACGTTAACCAAATCTTCAGGTAGCTGGGTTATCCCTTTAAATCTTATTCGTTCCGCTGATTTAAATAGTTGGGCAACTTACGATAAAGAAGCTTCCATTGAAGAAATTCTTGTCCAGGCTTCTCCTTTGGGGACAGCTACGGTTGTTGCCACCACTAAAAATGATAGTCCAATGCCTAAAATCACTTTAGGACAAAATTTTGATTTTCGGAAAACTACTGAAGTTCAGGAAGAAACAAAAACCAGCACAATAGAAAATACCGCTACTGCTTCTTCAAAATTCAGCCTTGAACAACCGACTGAAGCAACGCCTTCGCCAACTCCAACTCTAACTCCCATTCCAACTTTGTCTACTGCTACTTCTTCAGGTAAATTAACAATTATTAATCCAGAACAAGGAGAAAATATTAACACCCAAAAACCGGAGATTCTTGGAACTGGACCAATTGGAACAACTTTAGATATTGAAGTTCATTCAGAAGCCACTTATTCAGCTAAAATAAAAGTCGATACAAAAGGTAATTGGACATGGTCACCACCAACTAATTTAGAACCAGGTGAACACACAATTACTGCTAGCTATAAAGATGCGAAAGGCATTTTACAAAAAATAACCCAAAAATTTGTAGTTTTGGCTGCTGGGGTTAGTGAACTACCAGCATTAACAGCAACGTCATCTTCAACAGCCACTTCTTCTGCCACGCCAACACCCAGTAAAACCGCTACTGCTTCGCCTACTCCAACGACTGCTAGTAACAGTGCTAGAAAATCAATGCCATCCACTGAAAGCGGGATACCAACCACCGGAAACTTGACACCGACCTTTATGATATTCATAATGGGACTTAGTTTGATCTTTTTAGGTCTATTTCTTAAATTTAAAAAAGTTTTTAATGAATAATCTGCCAACTGACGATCAAAATAACCAACCACCGATAGTCAAACCGGAAAATCCTCCTACGCCGCTACCAGAGTCTCCTAAAACTATTGAACCAACAATTATCCCTGATGCAAATCCCCCTGAAATAAATCCAGAAGTGATTCCAAACGATATAAAAGAACAATCAATTGAGATTGGAGCCATCGACTCTTTAGAAAAACCATCTTTTTCAACTTACACCCAAGGAACAACTGATAACTTTTCCACTTCTGCTAAAAAAAGTAAAAAGGGCAAAATTATTGCCTCTGTTTTAGCTATTTTATTAATTGTAACTTCTCTACCCATTAGTATAATGTTAGTTAAACAAAGACAGGATATCCGGAAAAACGCTTCAGAAAGCCAAGCGGCTTTTAATGATATTCAAATTACTTTCGAAAGCGAAACTGCTCCTTCAACTGCAAATGGTGGTATATATAGTACTAATTTTAAAGTCGCCAATAATGTTTCCAGTACAAGAACGGTAGTTGTTGAAAAAAATTCTTGTTATTGTTCATCTGGAAGTCCTTCAGCTTGTAATGACAATTGTTCACCAACAAATGTGACTTTAACTATTGGCGGTCATCAAAGTACGAACGTAACTATTTCTAGCAAACAACCTAGTGGGGCTATTTGCGGTTCCTTTCAGACTGATTTGACAGTTATTTCGGTTAAATAAAAATGAAAAATAAATTAGTGGGGCTATTTGCGGTTCCTTTCAGACTGATTTGACAGTTATTTCGGTTAAATAAAAATGAAAAATAAATTATCAAAACAATCTATTTTTACAATTTTAGGAATTTTAGTGATTGTCGTTTCTATTCCTCTTGCGGTTTTATTAGTTCAACAACGCCAGGATATTAGAAAAGAAGCGGCTTCCTGGAATGGTACTCGTTGTGCACAAACTGACCAAGCGGAATGTACTGATTGGGGTAATCCAGCTACATCTTATTGTGCTACTAAATGTGGTGGTGGAACAACTACGACTACCACTACGACTTCTACTAGCGGTGTAGAATGTAATACTTTACTTGGGACAGTGCTAACTGTCGAGGTTGTGCTAATGGGAAATATGGCCCAACTTGCGGAGACTACGGCCCAGGAGGAACAACTGGAGCAGCTGCTTGGTGTGCCTGTGAATCCAAATGTGGTGGCGGAGTAAAAAGTACTAACTGTGGAGGAACTACTAATCCTGCAGCTACTCCTGCTCAAACAACCACCACAACTTCCTCTATTACTTGTACTTCAGGACAATGGAGCTCTAATCTTTGCAGCCGTTGCCTCTCCAACGGTCAATGGCCCCAAGGAGGAATAGCCTGCCCTGCTGGTAATCTTGACTTTGGTTCACAAAATAAAGATGGCGATGCTGGTTATACAGATGCAGCTCATTGTGACTGTCAAAGACGTTGTTGGGGAGCAGATAAAATGACTTCCAACTGCGGAGGACCTGTACCGATTGAAAATGCTCCAGGTAATGAAAGTACTGTCGGAAATACTTCTAGGAGCTGGGGTCTTTATAAAACCGGCGTTGACTGCTCAGCACCAGCTCAACAACAAGCTATGCCGATTTCAACGCCAACTACTCCACCGCCTCTGCCAACCCCAACGCTGTCAAAACCAACGGTGACGCCAACTTTAACACCCACTGTGACACCGACAATGACGCCAACTTTAACTCCGACAGCTACACCGACAACTACAGTTAGTTGTAATATAAGCTGTAGCAGTAATAGTAGTTGTAGTAACGGGTTGATCTGTTCTTCTGGTTATTGCCGAAATGGAAGTTGTACTTCTGAAACTAGTTGTAATTGTCCCGGACCAACAGCTACTCCGACACCAACAACTACATCTGGACCAACATCAACACCAATCCCCGGAATAACCGCCACGCCAACACCAGTAACTCAATTACCTAGTGCCGGCTTTACCCTCCCAACTTTCGGAGCTATTTTCGGCGGAACTTTATTCGTTATCATTGCCTCTATTCTTTTCCTCTTATAAAGACCTTTTTTAATCTGCTAAAATTAATCCATGCGAATTGCAATTATTGGTGCCGGACCGACTGGTTTAGTTGCTGCTTTAAAACTAACCCAAAAAAATCATCAAGTCATAATTTTTGAAAAAGAAAAATATCCCGGTGGCTTAATGGCTGGTTTTAAAAATAAAGGCTGGGATTGGCCGCTTGAACGTTTCTATCATCATTTATTTACTTCAGATAAAACGGCTATTAGACTTATTAATGAATTAGACCTAAAGGAAAAATTCTTCTTTAAAGAACCTAAAACTTCAATTTTCAAAAATAAACAAATTAACCGTTTTGATTCTGCTATTTCTTTAATAAAATTTCCTTATCTTTCCTTAAAAGAAAGAATACGCGCCGGAATAGCAACTCTTTCTTTAAAATTAACCGATAATTGGCCGGAATTAGAAAAAATTAAAGCTAAGGAAGGTTTAATAGATTTATATGGACAAAAAACCTATGAAGTTTTATGGAAACCGCTTTTAAAAGGTAAATTTGGTAAATTTTATCAACAAATTTCAATGGCTTGGTTTTGGGCCAGAATAAAAAAAAGAAGCACCAGTCTTGGCTATCTTGAAGGAGGATTCCAAATTTTAATTGACAAATTGGCGGAAAAAATTAAACAAAACGGTGGCCAAATTTTGTTAAACCACGAAATCAAAAACTCTAATGAATTAATTCATTGGAGTAAATTCGACAAAGTCGTTTTTACCACTCCAACAGAAACTTTCCTCAAAATTATGAAAGATAAACTTCCCCAAGATTATTCAAAGAACAAGGTTCTGCCGAAGGCAGGTTCTTACAAACAAGAGTTAAGCCAGTTTAAAATGATGGGAACGATTAATTTAGTTTTGTCTTTAAAAGAATCTTTTTTAACCGAAGGAACCTACTGGCTGAATATTAATGACAAATCTTACCCTTTTGTGGCTGTAGTCGAACATACTAATTTTATTGATAAATCACATTATAATAATCAGACTATTTTATATGTTGGTGGTTATTATCCTCAAAATCATCGCTATTTTCGAGCTGAAGCGAGAAAAGACGAACGACCCGAGGGGAAACGTCACTTTAAAATGAAAAAGGAAGATATTCTAAAGGAATGGCTGCCATATCTTAAAAAGATAAATCCTACTTTCAATTATCAATTATCAATTATCAATTATCAATTATTTTCCAGCTTGTACGCCCAGCCAATCGTTCCAATTAATTATTCAAAAAATATTCCCGCTCACCAAACGCCAATTAAAAATATTTACTTAGCTAATATGCAGCAAATTTGCCCTTGGGATCGAGGACTTAATTATGCTATCGGAATGGGGAAAAAAATAGCCAATTTAATAGAAAATGAAGAAATCTAAAAGATTTTGCCAAAAATTCTGGCCGGAATTTTTATTCGCTACAATAGCTTTAATTTTTTCCTCTTGGCTAATGTGGCATACTTTTAATTATAAAGACCATATTATTTATATTGCTGCCAAAGCTTGGAGTGATTTTGCCGCTCATATTCCTCTCATTCGCTCATTCTCCTGGGGACAAAATTGGCCACCACAATATCCTCTTTTCCCAGGACTATTCATTCATTATCATTTTCTTTTTTATGCTCTGGTAGGTCTTTTGGAAAAGTTTGGCCTTAATATTAGTTGGGCTTTAAATTTGCCTAGCTCCCTAACTTTTTTTGGTTTAATTATGGCAATTTGGTTTTTAGCTAAATTACTTTTTAAAAGTCGTTTGGTCGCCTTTTTCAGTGTCATTTTATTTCTTTTTAATAGTAGCCTTTCTTTTCTGGAATTTTTTAAGTCTCACCCCATTTCTCTAAAAACACCGATAGAAATTTTCCAAAACAAAACTTTTCCTTCCTTTGGCCCTTATGACGGCAAAATTGTTTCGGCTTTTTGGAATTTAAATATTTATACCAATCAAAGACATCTGGCTTTGGCTTTTGGTCTTACTTTATTAATTCTTATTCTTATCCTTAAACCTTTGAGCCAGAATCGGAAAATTACTTACCGAAGAACCGTTTTGCTAGGTTTGCTAATCGGTTTAATGCCTTTTTTGCATAGCGCTGTTTTTATTATGGCCCTTATCATTTTTGGCAGTCTTTTTCTTCTCTTAAAGAATCAGCGTAAAGTTTTATTGATAATGGTTCTTATCGCCGCCTTGGTAGGATTATCGCAAATTTTTTTAACTCAAGGAGTGACGGCAACAAGTAATTTCAGATTTAATCCGGGCTATCTTATAGCTAACCATCTAACCTTGGTTAACTTTATCAGTTATTGGTTTTTAAATTTGGGTTTATCCTTCTTTTTAATCCCGCTGGGTTTTATTAAGGCCGACTCCTTGGCCAAAAAAGTTTTTTTGGCTTTTTTGCCACTCTTCTTCATCGGCAATCTCTTTCAATTTTCTCCGGAAATAGCCGCTAATCACAAATTCTTTAATCTCTTTTTAATCATCGGTAACCTTTTTACAGCCTATGCCATCTTTCTTATTTGGCAAAAGAAAATCTGGGGAAAAATTTTGGTCTTGGTCTTAATTCTTTTCTTAACTTTGTCGGGGATTATTGATTTCTTCCCCATTAAAAATGATTTTTTATACGCTATCAATGATGCACCTAAAAATCCAGATATTGAATGGATAAAAGAAAATACTCCGCCAAAATCTGTCTTTTTAAATTCTTCTTATCTTTATAATTCGGCCTCTTTAGCTGGTCGGAAAATTTTTCTTGGCTGGCCTTATTTTGCCTGGTCAGCAGGTTATGATACTCAAACAAGAGAAGATTTAAGAGAAAATCTTTTATCCGCAGTCAATAATGATAAAATTCAACTTTGTCTATCATTAAAACAAAACAATCTCAACTTTGTTTCCTTAAATCAAAATGATGTTGATAACTTCCTCCCTAATTTATCTTTTTGGCAAAACAACTTTCTAAAAGTTTATAATAATCCTCAAACTGGCTTTGTTATTTATGATGTTCAAAAAAGCTGTTTGTTTCTAACGAAATAAATTTGTTTATGATTAAAAATCTTATCCCTATTTTTATCTGGTGGCTTTACCTTTTAGGTTTAGGGATCTTATTTTTACCTTTAACATTTGTCTTTTTTAAAAAGTTTTTTGATTATGGTTACGCTTTAGCCAAAATTATTGGTATTCTTCTTCTCTCTTACATCACTTGGCTTTTAGGCAGTTTAAAAATTCTGCCTTTTACCAATTGGGGACTCTGGTTAATTATTGGTTTTCTCTTTTTGTTTAATTTTCTAATTCTTAAAAAACAAAAAATTAAGGATAAATGGAGAATTTTTATTTTTGAAGAAACTTTATTTTTTATTTGTTTGACGGTTTGGTCTTTTATCCGTGGCTTTCAGCCAGAAATCCATGGTTTAGAAAAATTTATGGATTTTGGCTTTGTTAATTCTCTTTTACGCAGCCAATTTTTCCCTCCAACCGATATGTGGTTGGCTGGTCAGAATATCAATTATTATTATTTTGGTCATCTTGTAACGGCTGTTTTAACCAAACTCTCTGGCCTTGATTCGGCCATCACCTAT
>JAPLYW010000012.1 GCA_026395335.1 Candidatus Shapirobacteria bacterium | reverse complement strand
TTTTTCTATCTTACCGTAGCACATCGAACTTTCATGACCTTTACCACAAGTTACAATAATATCATCTTTTTTGGCTATTTTTTGAATTGCAAATTTAATTGCTTCTTCTCTATCAGGAATTCTTATAAAATACGGGCCTTTGCTTTGATGATACGTATCATCAAAGCGAGCTGAAGGTATCTCCTTGGCCCCAACTTTAAAACAACCTTGACAAATTTCTTCAATGATTTGATTAACATCCTCAGTCCTTGGATCTTCAGCCGTAATTATCGAAATATCGGCATGTTCCCCTGAAATTTCACCCATCATCCCCCTTTTTATTTTATCTCGCAAACCAGCACTACCAAAAACAACAATTAGTCTTGCTCCTTTTACCTTTTGAATTGATAAAGTTTGTAAAGCATTTTTTAAAGAATTTGGCGTTGAAGCAAAATCAATAAAAACTTTGAAGTTTTGACCACTTTTAATTTCATCCATACGGCCTTTAATTCCTTTAAAAGAAGCCAACGCTTTTTTAATTTGTTCCTCAGGAATACCCAAATTGGAAGTAACTGCCACGGCCGCTAAACAATTATATTGGTTATATTCACCCGGTAAAGAAGTTTCAAATTGAAAGTTATCTAGTGTAAAATCAGCCTTGCCTTTAATTCCATAAGTAACACATTTTATGCTATGTGCTTTACACTTCGCATTTAGATAGCTATACGATTTATCATCACAGTTTAAAACAGCAATTTTAACTCTATCAAAAAGTTTCCCTTTAGCTTCTAAATAATTATTATAATTTTTATGATAATCAAAATGATCATGAATAATATTAGTTACTACTCCCACATGGAAAAAACAGCCAAAAAGACGATTTTGTGACAATCCATGGGAACTCGATTCCAAAACAAAATATTCCGAACCAGCCAGAACCGCTTGATAAAGAAATTTTTGAATATCTCTAGACACAGGTGTCGTCACATGGAAACCAATTTTATATGCCTTCTCGCCAATAACGGCATTTACTGAAGAAATCATCGAAACTTTTTTACCAGATTCCTTAAGAATATGATAGATCAAATTTGTCGTAGTTGTTTTCCCATCTGTACCTGTCACCCCAATTACTGTTAGTTTTCTGGCTGGGAAACGGTAAAAAAAAGTAAAGAAAATAGCCGTTAAAAGATGATAAAAATTTTTAATTTGTCTTAACATTTCGAGTTTTCGAGAAACAAGGTTCTGTCGCCTTTGGCGGCAGGTTCTTATATTTATACCTTAATTATACCTGATTAGTTAGGTTGAATTCCATAATAAGTAAAAATTTCTTTGGCAATATTAAACCATAATGGAGCTGCGGTCTCGGCTCCCCAAGGTGATGAAGCCGGTTCTCTTAAGGTCACTAGCATTACAAATTTTGGATCATCTGCGGGCGCAAAACCAATAAAAGAAGCTATTGTTTTATCTTTATCATAATGACCGGCAACCGGAATTTGAGCTGTTCCGGTCTTTCCGGCAATACGATAGCCCTCAGGTTTAGCCCATTTAGCTTCTCCGTTATCAACGGCATTCACCATCATTTCGGTAACTGCTAAAGTTGTCGCAGATTTAAGTATTTGTTTCCCTATTTTAGGAATGATTTCATTAGTTCCTTCATCACTAATAACTTTTTTAACTAAAAAAGGATTTACTAAATATCCTCCATTAGCAATTGTCGATGCGGCTCGCACCATTTGTAAAGGTGTTACAGCAATCCCCTGGCCAAAGGAAGAAGTTGCCAAATCAATTTCTTTCCAATCAGAGATAGATCTCAGTTTAAGCGAGCTTTCATCTTCAAGATCAATTCCAGTTTTTTGACCAAAACCATAATTTTGTAAATATTCAACCATTTTGTTAATTCCTAGTTTTTCACCGACAAAAACCATTCCAACATTATCGGAATGCTGAATAATTTCGGTCATCGTCGAATTGGGAAAATATTTCTCATCCCAAGTTTTAATAGTATAACCGGAAATCACTCTTGGTCCGCTACATTGATCACAATTAGTTTCCGGTTTAACCAAACCTTCATTAATTGTCGCAGCCATAATTAAAATCTTAAAAGTCGAACCGGGCTCATAGGCAGAGGAGACAACGGGATTTGAATAAAGATTTTTGTCAAATAAGAAATAACTCTTTGGATCATAATTAGGCCAAGAAACCATACCCAGAATTGCTCCGGTTTTTGGTTCCATAATTACCACCGACCCGCTAACAGCCCCATAATGTTCTATTCCTTCCTTTAATTTCTCCCAAAGAATATATTGAATTGTTCTATCAATAGTTGTTACTAAAGTTCTACCATTCTGTTCTTGCTCTTTTTTAACTTCACCAATTAAAATTGGTTTACCGGAAGCATCTTTTTCTCTTTTTAAAATTCCCTGGTGCCCTTTTAACTCTAAATCATAATATCCCTCTAAACCAAAATAGCCTTTTTCTTCTCCATTAATATCTGACCCGACAAATCCTAATAGCTGAGCGCTGGCAGAACCTTCAGGATAGCTCCGTTCTTGTTCATTTTCAAAACCAATACCTGATAATTTTAAATCTTCTATCTCCTTTTTAGTTTGACGGGAAACTTTATGCTTTAAGGGCACCCAAACTAGATTAGATTGGTTTAATCTTTCTTTAATTAAAGCTGAAGTTGAAGCAATTTCTAAAGAATCTGGACCACTAATAATAGGTGCTAAAGTTTCCGCTATTTTAGCCGCATCTTCTTTAATATCCGGCAAAGAAGCAAAAAGTAAAAAAGATTCCTGATTAGCAGCTATAGGGAAACCATCAGAAGCTAAAATCTTTCCCCTTTCAGCCGAAACGTTAGAAGAAACCCAATGTTGTGACTCAGCAATAGCTGTTAAACTACCAGAAGATAAAATCTGCCAATAAAAAAGTCTGCCGCCAACTAAAATCCCTGCTAAAATAAAAAAAGTTAAAAGAAAATTTACCCGCCAATTATAACTCATTATTTTATCTCTCTAAACTTAGAGTGGTATTTTCTAAAGCCACTGGGACTTGAGAAGATAAATGGAAGATTTGATTTGCCTTTATTAACCCTAATTTTTGTGCCTCACTGGCAACACGTGTTAAAGAACCCATTTGATTAATTTCTTCTGCCAAAACTCTATTTTGCTCTGCTAAAACACTGGCTTTTTCTTCTAATTGTCTCATTTTACCTCCGGTTGTCGCTAAACTATGAGAAATTACCAATTGAGTCAAAGAAAGACCGGTAATCAAAATCGTAATTAAAATTAATAATTTAGGTTTTTTAATCGGTTTTTTCATTTTTTTAAACTTTTTCCGCTACTCTTAACTTTGCGCTCCGACTCCGTGGATTATTTCTAACTTCTGCAAAACTTGGGCTTATCGGTTTTTTAAAAATCTTTTTTATAATTCCTTTTTCTTCCTGCTGTCTTAAAAATTGTTTAACAATTCTATCTTCGCCTGAATGAAAACTGATAATTGCTAATCTTCCTCCAGTTTTCAAAAGTTGCAAAGCCTTAGGTAAAAATTCATTTAAATTATTTAATTCGTCATTAACGGCCATTCTTAGAGCTTGAAAAATTTGCGTGGCCGGATGAATTTTCCCTCTTCTTGGCTTAACTTTTAAAATAATTTCCGCCAGCTCCAATCCACTTTTAATTGGATTTAAACGACGGGCATCGACAATAGTTTCAGCCAATCGACGAGCCAATTTTTCCTGAGCAAATTTTTTAAAAAGTTTTTCAAGTTCATCTTTATTTAAAATATTAATTAAATCTTTAGCGGTAACTTTTAGATCCGGATCCATTCGCATATCTAAGATTGAATCGTTGTTAAAAGAAAAACCGCGTTCAGGCGTTTCCAATTGATAAGATGAAACCCCTAAATCAAGCAAAATTCCATCAACTTTATCAAAATTATTTTCTTTAGCAATTTTGTCTATATCTTTAAAATTACCCCTAGCCAAAAGCCAGGAAACATCTAATTCCCGGCTTTTATCCGGGAAAGGGCAGGCAGCAGATAAATGCTCCCTGGCATAATCTAAGGCTTCGGGGTCGCAATCTATACCTAAAATATTTCCATTTAATTTTAAAATTGCTTCTGAATGGCCACCACCACCAACCGTTCCGTCAATATACTTCCCATTTTTTTTAATTTTTAAGTTTTCTATCGTCTCTTTTAAAAGAACCGGTTGATGAAATTCCATTATTTAGACTTTTATTTATTTAATTTTTTTCGATAATCTCCCCAAATCTTGTTATCCCAAATCTCAAAATGGTCACCGGCGCCAATAATCGTTAATTGTTCTTTAATATCAGTTCCACTCATCATTGTTTCCGGGATAATAAATCTCCCTTGAGAATCAAGTTCAATTACCATGGCTTCCATACACATTTTCCGGCGCAAATCACGGCTTTCCTGATCAGAAAAAAAAGGTCGGGAAAACTCCGGCTTAACAATTTCTTCCCAGCTCTTTTCAGCAAAACCTAAAATACAATTTTCAAATCCAATAGTTAAAACCAAACGATTACCAGCCAATTCGTTCCTGATTTTCTTCGGAAGAGCAATACGGCCTTTGCCGATGAGATTGGGTTGATAGGTACCTAAAAACATAAGTTATTTTCTCCAACTTTCACCATTTATATCCATTTTGATACACTTTAATATGCGTGTCAAGAGGAAGTTTTTCACAAAATCACCACGAAAAGATTTTTATAACC
>JAPLYW010000021.1 GCA_026395335.1 Candidatus Shapirobacteria bacterium | reverse complement strand
CTAATGCTCAAGAAGGCAAATATCAAATAAAAGTTAACGGTACCGGACAAGGTGAATACCAACTCCATATTGGTCAAATCATTAATAATAAAGATATTTGGACAACCACCTCCGGATTTATTAATCCCGGTGAAGAAATAATCCATGAAATAAATTTCAACGTCTCATCTCCATTAGAAAATCCTTTGTTTGATCAAACTGGAAGGGAATATATTAAAAGCGCTCGGAATAAACTTATTGACCTTAAAAATAAGACTAATCAGGAAAATATTAATCAAACAGTTAAAAGAACTATGCTTACTCAGCTCAACCAAATAATCAGATTGTTAGACAGTAATAAAGACGAAGATCCTATTGTTTCTCTTTACCGCCTCCGTTATCAAATTAATCTCTGGCAATCGACTAGAAAGCTAGATGAGAATAACTCACATTATTTTATAAACAAAATTCAAGAAATTATTGAAGATTTAGAAGATGCCTACGTGATTATTGAAACAAATAAAGGAGCTTCTTATAATTCTCAGCGCCTTATTCAGGAAATTAAATTAGCTCAAAAATCCTTTGGGAAGATTGAAGATAAACTTCAAAAACTTTACAAAAAAGGTATTGTCAAGCCAGATTATGGCGCTCTTTATCTTCTTGTTCAGAAAAAATTAAATAAAGCTTTAAATCCTTCTGCTTCTAATCCTGAAATTTATATTAATCTTCTTGGCGTCAAATTTCTTTCTCAAGAAATTCTTTCCCTAAAATAAATTTTTATTCTTCCACTCCGGGAGTATAAGAGTTATAAATTTAATTTTAATTTTACTTGTTTTGCTACGGCTTTTCCTGAATCTATAATTTTAATTTTTTTTCCAACATATTTCTTTATCTCATTCTTTATTAAAGGAAAATGAGTACATCCTAGTACTAATACGTCTGACTGATTTAAAATCTTTTCCGGAAGAGTTTTTTCTAAAATCATTTTTATCTCCTTATTACCTAATTTATTCTCAACTGCTTTGACAAGCTCTAAACTACCGATATTAAAAACTTTCCTGCCTTTTGTATATTTATTCATTAAATTTAAAAGTTGTTTGCTTTTAGCCGCCTTTGGGCTAGAAAGAATAATTATTCCCCTTTTGCTAATTAAACCAGCAGGTTTAACCGCCGGCTCAACTCCTATAAAAGTAATATTAGGAAAATTTTTTCTTAGATAATTAATTGCATGTACAGTAGCGGTGTTGCAGGCAACGACAATTAGTTTTGCACCTTTATTAATTAAATAATTTGTATTTTTTACAGCAATCTTTCTAATCTGAGAAAGACTTTTTGTCCCATAAGGAAAATTATTTTTATCTGCCAAGTAAATAATTTTTTCTTCAGGAAGAAGTTTTTCTATCTCTCTTTTAATACAATTTCCACCAATCCCTGAGTCAAAAATTCCAATCATATCTAATTATACCCCCTCTTTAAAAGAAACTTAAAATTTTTATTCTTCCACTCCCGAAGTGGAAGAGCTTTGGTATAATCTATTTTAGATGAAAAATATTTTTCCTAAAATTCATAATAAACTAAAGTTATTTTTACGCTGGCTTGCTAATATAATAATTATTTTCATACTTTTTTTAATTTGTCTTTTGGCAGTTTTATTTTTCCGTTTTAAACAAGTTAATTCCTTACCAGTTGTTCAAAATAATAAAAGTTTACAACCAACCCCTACGATATCAACAGAAAAGGGGAAAGAACCACCAAAATCCCAAACTCAGCCGGAAAAAAATCTTGTTTACGATAACAAACCTATTCCTATCATTACTCCAAAGTTAATGGCAACGCCAAAAGTTATGCCCACTACAGAAGCTTGGGGAGTAGCAACTCAAATAGATGAAGTTACTTGGACAATGAAAGTTGGTCAGGATGAAAGAATTGCTACGCCTCAAGAAATATTTGAAGCTTTAAATGCTTATCGCGTAAATTACGGTAAAGGACGGCTAGTTTGGGATAATAATTTAGCTACTTTTGCTAATGAAAGAGCCGTTACTTTTAACCAGATTAAAAATACTGATAAACACGCTGGTTTTAAAGCTTGCGCAGAAAATGAAGAATGTATAAATAAACTTAATCATAATTATTTAGGTGAAAATAGTTGTTATGGTTATAAATTACTTGGCGTTCATTTGATTGAATGGATTTTTGCTGCTGATGAAGGACATAATAATAATCAATTAAGTTCTGATTGGATTTATGTCGGTATTGGCGTTCAAGGACTCGGAGTTGATATTATTTTTGGGGTATAAAAAAGGCCAAATATTAATTCCTTGTGGACTCGGAAGGTGCCGCCCCTTCTGCCTCTCGAATGTGAATCGAGCGTTCTGCTGTTGAACTACGAGTCCTTATTAGCTTAACTTCCTTCAATATTTTAGCAAATTTCCCTATTGTAAGCGAATTTTGTTTAAAGCATAATTTATTTATGGGTGTTTTCCGAAAAATCGGCACAATTTTTCTGGATGTTGTAGAAACAATTGTTATTGCTCTGGCAATTTTTGTCATTATTTATCTTTTTTTATTCCAGCCTCATCAAGTCCGCGGCAGTTCGATGTTCCCCAACTTCCATGACAATGATTATCTTTTAACTGATAAAATTTCTTATCGTTTAAATGAACCTAAAAGAGGCGAAGTAGTTATTTTTATCGCTCCGAAAAATGAAGAATATGATTATATTAAAAGAATTATCGGCTTACCAAAAGAAAAAGTTTCCATTAATAAAAATAATCAAATTTTGATTAATGACCAAAAATTAGACGAGTATTATTTACCGGCAGGAACAGAAACTTTTGGTGGAGCTTTCTTAGAAGCCGGTAAAACTGTAACTATACCTGACGATGAATATTTTGTTATGGGTGATAATCGCAGTCATAGCTCTGATTCCCGAGATTGGGGTTTTGTTCCCCGTAAAAATATAATCGGTAAGGCTTGGCTTCGCTACTGGCCTCCAAAGGATATGGGTTTAATCTCTCTCAAAGAGACAAATTAAGAAGTAATCTTTTTATAAATTTTTTGAAGTTTCTCTTCGGTATCATCAATATTACCTTTAAGAACAATTAACAATCTTGTTTCCGCTCTGGAACGGGTTAGTTTAATCTGAGTTTTAATATCTCCGCCCAATGATTGATGAAATCCCTCGCGCATTTGATCAGTTTCATCAGAAATAACGTGAGGTGGTCTGATAGAACCTTTAACAACCTGCCCAGATTTTCTTTTCATTCTTCTGGCGACTTCTTCCGCCATTCTTACCGAACCAGATTCCCTTAAAACCATTTTATAAGCTTCAACCATTAGTTTTGTATCTTCAATACTAGCCAAAGCCCGAGCATGACCTTCAGAAATTAGATTAGAAAGTAAACCGTCTTTTAAGGCATCGGGTAAAGTTAAAAGTTTAAGTGAATTGGAAATATAAGCCGGACTTTTGCCAATTCTTTGGCAAATTTCCTTATTAGTTAAGTTAAATTCTTCCATTAAACGAGTAAAAGCCTGAGCTCTGTCAATTGGATTTAAATCTTCCCGTTGAACATTTTCCACAATAGCCATTTCCAACATACCTTGAGGAGTAGTTTCTTTAATAATAACTGGAACTGTTTTTGAACCTAATAGCTTAGAAGCCCGCCAACGACGTTCACCGGCAATAATTTGATAACCGGCTGGAGTTTTAGCTACAACTAATGGTTCTAAAACTCCGTGCTGTCTTATAGATTCAGCTAAATCATTTAAAGATTCTGGAGAAATTAAACCTCGAGGTTGCAAAGGATTTGCCTGAAGTAAATTAATGTCTAAATCAACAACCTGTCGTTGTTCCATATTTATTGGTTAGAAATAACTACTAAATTATCACCTTTTTTCTTTTTAAACTGGACAGTACCGTCTTTTAGAGCAAATAATGTATGATCACGACCGATACCAACACCTTCACCAGGATGAAATGTTGTTCCCCGCTGACGTAAAATAATGTTACCGGCAATAACTTTTTGTCCGCCGGAAACTTTTAGCCCTAATCTTTTACCTTCACGAGGTGATTGCTGTCTGGTTTTACCGCCTGCTTTTGTATGCGCCATAAATTTTCTTCTGTTCTTCTAAAGAATAATAAAAGTTTTCACAAATGTCAAGAAGAGGCAATTTTCTCAATCTTTATTTTAGTTAAAAAGGGTCTAAAACCTTTTACTTTACGGTAACGTGACTTAGCTTTGTAAGTCGCGATCCTAATTTTTTTGCCTTTAAACTGATCAACAATTTTAGCTTTAATTTTTACATCTTTAACTAAAGGCTGGCCGATTTTTATTTTATCGTCTTGGGCTAAAAGCAAAATTTCTTCTAAAAATATTTCTTTGCCTTTTTCTTCTTTAAGTCTATTAACTTCAATTTCATCGCCTTCAGCGACTTTATATTGGAAACCGGCAATTTTGACGACTGCGAATTTTTTCATAAAACGATATTATACTGCGCTTTTCAAGCTTGTACAATGTAAACATTGTAATCTTTTTCCTATCTAATCTCAACCATCTGTTTTTTATCATGATCCTTATCAATGCCCATAATTATCCCCAAAGCTATCATTGTTGAGACCAGAGAACTTCCACCGTAAGAAATCAATGGTAAAGTGATACCGGTTACGGGTAAAATACCCAAGTTCATTCCTAAATTAATTATAATTTGAGAAAAGAGTAAACTAAAAACCCCGATATAAATTAAATAAGCAAATTGTTCACAACTATTTTTAGCTAAATTTAAAATCCGCCAAAGCAAAAAGAAAAATAAACTTAATAAAATGAATGTTCCTAAAAATCCCAATTCTTCCGCTAAAGAAGCAAAAATAAAGTCGGTATAACGTTCCGGTAAAAAACTCAGATGAGATTGAGTTCCGCGGCCTAAACCTCGTCCAAAAAATTGGCCAGAACCAATCGCAATTATAGATTGGATAACGTTAAAACCAGAACCAAGAGGATCAAGCTGGGGGTTTAAAAAAGTAGAAATTCTTTGTTTCTGATAATCTTGAAGAAAGTGCCAAGATACAGGTAAAAACAAAATTAAAAAACTTCCAATTCCGAATAGCCATTTTGTTTTAATACCTTTAGTTAAAACAATCCCCAACCAAAAAGCAATTACTATTAAACTGCTGCCTAAATCAGGCTGGAAGAAAATCAAAGCCGTTGGAATTATTAATAAAAACAAGCCATAAAAAAGTTTTTTCAAATTAATCGTTTCTTCTTGGCTAAAAAAAGCGGCAAAAAATAAGATTAAAAAGGGCTTAACCATTTCTGAAGGCTGTAAATGAAATCCACCAAATTCCAACCAACGAACAGAACCCCTAACTGTTCTTCCTAAAATAAAAGTAATAAGTAAAAAGAATATCGAAACAAAATAAAAAACCCAGGCAAAATGACGATAATTTTGGTAATCGATTTGGGAAAAAATAAAAAATAAAACTAAACCCAAACCTAACCAAATTAATTGTTGGATAACCAATGAAGGAATAATACTTTTAAGGATGATTATTCCTAAGAAAGCGATACCCAAAACTAAAAAAAGAAGAATCCAATCAAAATTTCTAAAAATCTTCATTGTTTTTGTTCCGGTTTAAATGTTTAAACTGATAATTTTTAATTCTTGGCCAGATAAAAGTTCTACAGACAAAGTTTCTTTTTTAATATATTCCTGAAGTTTTAAATCTTTAGGCCAGGAAGGGCCAAAAACTTTAATTTTTTCATCTATTTTACAATTAATTTGTTTTCTTAAATCTTGAATTTGTCTAACTAAATCCCGAGCCTCGCCTTCGGCTTTAAGTTCCGGAGTAATTTTAGTATCTAATTCAACCTTTAGCTCACCCTTACCAATTTGATATTCCACTTCCTTAATATTTAATTCTTCTTTAATCAATTGTATTAACTCTTCTTCCATCTTCCCTGCCTTGCCGGCAGGCAGGCATTCTCCATTTTGAGTCTTCGAAAAACAAGCTTGCTTATTCTCAATTTTCAATTTCTGTAACGGCTGACGAACTTTGATTTGCGCTTCTTTTCTCTTAGCATGTCCCATCTCACAAATTTTTCTTATTTGTGTCATTTGATCTTCTAATTCTCTATTAATTAATTTTTCTTTGGTCTTCGGCCAATTTTCAAGATGAATACTTTGCACTTTATTCTGGGCACTTTGTCCTACCAAATTTTGAAAAATTTCTTCTGTTAAAAATGGCATAAAGGGCGCTAAAACTTTTACTAAAGTCAATAAAACCTGATAGAAAGTTAGATAACAGTTTTCTTTATCGACTTTATTTTCTGCTGTTGGACCTAAACGGTCACGGGAACGACGAACGTACCAAGTAGAAAAATCATTAACAAATTCTTCAATTTTTTGTGTTGCTGAAAAAGCGTTAAATTCATTTAAATCAACAGTAACTTCTTTTAAAAGTCTGTTAATTTTTGAAATAATCCATTTATCTAATATATTCTCCCCTACTTTTTCATCTTTTTGCTCCTCGGAGTGAACTCTCGGAGTGAACTCTTTAACTTTAAAATCATCAATGTTAGCGTTATTAACAAAAAAGTTATAAATATTCCAAAACAATAGATGAAAATGGCGGCGGCATTCATCGGCAGCATGATAACCAAATAAGAGATTATCAGCAGGATTATGAGCTAAAAATAACCAACGCATTACATCCACCCCAATCTTATCAGCACCTTCATTAAATTCAATTGAGTTATTTAAGGATTTATGCATCGCCTGACCATTTTCTCCTAAAACCAAACCGTGACCTAAAACTGTTTTAAAGGGATTTGTATTTTCCAAAACCGTGGACATCGCGATTAAAGAATAGAACCAATTTTTAAATTGGCCAGAAAAGGCTTCAGTAATAAAATCAGCCGGAAACCATTCTTGCCAAAATTTTTTGTCAGTACGGTATTTTAAAGTGGAAAAGGGAACAATTCCTGCATCCAACCAAGGATTTCCCACATCACTAATTCTAGAAGCTTTCTTACCGCATTTTGAACATTTAATTTTGACTTCGTCAATCCAAGGCCGATGAGGTGAATGCCCAGCAAATTTTTCCCAACCTTCAACAGCTTTTTCTTCCAATTCCTTCTCATCACCAATAACTTCAAAATGGCCGCATTCACACTGCCAAATCGGTAAAGCCAAACCCCAATAGCGTTTTTTAGAAATCATCCAATCTTCCATATTTTTTAACCAATCTAATTCTCTATCCAAACCCCAAGATGGCAACCAATTAATTTTTTTTGTAACGGCCATCATTTTGGGCCTTAATTCATCCATAGAAATATACCATTCTTCAACAGCCCGCCAAACTAATTCTGTTTTACAACGCCAGCAAACGGGATAGCGATGAGTATAGGGTTCAACTTTAAAAAGAAATTGCCCATTATTTAAATTTTTAAGGTAATCAATAATTAATTCCGGATGTTTTTTAGCATTTTGACCGGAGAATTGGCCAAAACCTTCTAAATAACTGGCTTGTTCATCGATAACTTCCACTAAAGCCAATTTTTCTTTTTTGCCTAAATGAAAATCCTCCTGTCCCGCTCCAGGAGCAATATGAACAATTCCAGTTCCTTCTTCAGCTGTTACTAAATCTTTGTCTAAAACAACTTTATGATTAACATTTTTTAAACGAGGTAAATCGTCAAAAGGGGCATCATATCCCCAATCTTTTAAATCTTTACCTTTGAATTTTTTAACTAATTGCCAATCTTTATCTAAAATTTTATCTTTTAAATCTTGTAAAAGAATTAAACTAATATCATCTTTTTGATAAAGACCATAATTAAAATCAGGATTAACCGCTAAAGCAACATTAGCCGGAACTGTCCAGGGAGTGGTTGTCCAAACCAGAAAAAACCAATTTTCTTTTTCTTTAATCGGCATTTTAAGAAAAATTGAATTATGAGTTATTTCTTTATATTCCTCAGTTAAAATCTCATGCTGGGAAATTGCGGTTCCACAGCGTGGACACCAAGGGACAGAATCCTGACCTTTATAAAGCCAGCCATTTTCATCACATTTCTTCAAAAAAGTCCAAATCATATAATTATTTTCTTCACTCATCGTATAGTAAGAATTATCCCAATCCATAAAATAACCTAATCTCTTTGATTGCTCTGTTTGAACCTTGGCAAATTTTAAAGTACGTTCTTTACATTTATTAACAAATTGTTCAATGCCATATTTTTCAATATCTTTTTTGTTCTTAAAACCTAATTCTTTTTCCACTTCAACTTCTACCCATAGTCCCTGATTATCAAAACCATTTTGGAAACGCTGAGCGCAACCTTTCATATTGAAAAAGCGCTGCCATAAATCTTTATAAGTCCGGCCCCAAGCATGATGAACACCCATAGGATTATTAGCAGTAATCGGACCATCTAAAAAAGAAAATTTAATTTTGGCATTTTTATTTTTTTGAAGATACTTTTCTAAAACTCCTGATTTATCCCACCAATCAAGAATTTTTTTCTCAATTTCGACAAAATCAACTTTTGGAGTAACCGTTTTAAACATAAATATTTATATAGTTCTTATTCTACAAAAAATCGCCCTTAATTTAAAGGACGATTAAAATTTACTAAAAATTATTTTTTTGAAATCTCTTCTCCACCGGTTTGTGATAAACGAATGGCTTCTATTCGCTCCCTGTCTTTTTTTTTAAAATTTTCCAGTTCGATCCTTAATCTTTCTTTCTCATTCATACCTCCTATGTCATTTTCTTTTTCTACTTGTCTTTTTCTAAAAATTTCCATTAATTTTTACCTCCCTTCATTTTCCCTGTCTTAAAAAGGTTGGAACGTCAAATTCTTCGCCAAATTCATCTTCCGGCAATTCTTCTTCGGAGGGTTTTTTCTCTTCAGATCTATTTTCCGACTCTTGAAGCTCTATTTTATTTTGGGTAAATTCTGAAACAATTCCCTGCGGTTCCGAAACTTTAGGTTTATTCATAAAACGCGCCAGACGAATTCTGGATTCATCAAAACCGGTAGCGATAACAATAATTTTAATCTGATCCGTCATTGCCGGATCAATTGTTGCTCCAAAAATAATATTGGCATCAGCATCAGCTGATTGAGAAATTAATTTAGCTGCTTCTTCTACCTCTGACATCGTCAAATCCGGACCGCCAGTGATATTAAACAAAATTCCTTTTGCCCCTTCAATGGAAATATCCAAAAGCGGAGAAAAAATAGCGGCTTTAGCGGCAATTTGAGCCCGGTTCTCACCAACTCCGGTCCCAATTCCCAACAAAGATGAACCGGCACTTTTCATAATCGTTTTAACATCAGCAAAATCAACATTAATCAAACCAGGAACAGTAATTATTTCAGATATTCCTTGCACCCCTTGGCTTAAAACACTATCAACAATTTTAAAAGCTTCCAAAAGCGTCATTTTCTTATCCACTACTTCCATAATCTTTTGGTTAGGAATGACAATCAGGGTATCAACTATATCTTTCAATTTTTCTATTCCTTCTTCCGCAGCTACCATTCTTCTTGTACCTTCAAAAGCAAAAGGACGAGTCGTTACGGCAATTGTCAAAGCTCCAACTTCTTTTGCTATCTCAGCAATAATGGGAGAAGCACCGGTGAAAGTTCCGCCGCCCATACCGCCAGCTAAAAAAATCATATCAGTATCTACTAAATATTCTTTGATTATGTCGCGCGATTCCTCTACAGCCTGTTTTCCAATTTCCGGATTGCCACCAGAACCTAAACCACGAGTAATGTCTTTTCCTATTTGAATTTTAGTTTCAGCTTTATTAGCCAGAAGAGATTGACTATCAGTATTAATGGCAATAAATTCCACTCCTTTAATCTTATTACCATCAATCATACTGTTAATCGCATTACTACCACCACCGCCAATACCTAAAACTTTTATTTTGGCGAAACTGGCAGAATCGATTATATTACGGCATAAAAGACTTTATCAAGTCAATAAATTTATTGGCCACACCTTTCATTGGCATTTTCTGTAA
The DNA here is from genome assembly GCA_026395335.1 of Candidatus Shapirobacteria bacterium. Lineage (GTDB taxonomy): Bacteria > Patescibacteriota > Microgenomatia > PFEM01 > JAPLYW01 > JAPLYW01. Next base: position 12,832 of record JAPLYW010000021.1, on the reverse strand, counting down.
AGTTTTACCAATTCTACCTAAAGAAAAATTACTTTGTGAACTTTCCTGTTGCTTTGATTTATAAAGAATTAAACCAGCAGCCACTGCATATTCAGGCGAGTTCATATCATCGATTAGACCGCTTAAACCGCTCGGCTGACCAACTCTTACCGGCATAGAAAGAATTTTTTTAGCTGCTTCAACTATTCCTACGGTTTGGGCTCCACCTCCACAAATAACCACCCCTGAAGGCGTCAAACCACCTGCTCCGCTTTTTTTAATCTCCATACCCACCATAGCAAAAATTTCGTTTAGTCGAGGTTTAATAATTCCTTCAATTAAAGTCTTTTTAGAAATTGTTTTTGTTTCTTCTATAATACCCAAATCTGCTAGATTAATTTCGTCTTCATCTTTCTTTTCATCTTCGTCTTCATCACCTTTTGCTTTTTTATTTTTTTCAGAAAGAGCAATTTTAATTTTTTCCGCTGATTCTAAAGATAAACGCAGGCCAATCGCCAAATCATTAGTCACATTTTTTGCTCCAATTGGTAAAACCGTAGTATAAAAAGGTGAACCTTCAATATAAATAACAATATCTGTCACTCCTCCGCCAATATCAACCAAAATTACTCCCAATTCTTTTTCTGTCTCAGTTAAAACACTTTCTGCTGCCGCCAGGCCGGAAACGACCAAACTCTGAGTTTCAATACCGATTTCTGAAACACAACGGGTTAAATTCTTAATTGAAGTTGTAGAACCTGAAACGATGTGAGTTTCCACTTCAAGACGAACTCCACTCATGCCAATCGGATCTTTAATCCCTTCTTGACCATCAACCGTAAAATAACGAGGAAGAACATGAATAATTTGCCGTGACGCCGGTAAAGAAAGAGCCTGAGCGGCTTCAATTACTCTTTTAATATCTTCTTTTGTAATTTCATTTTCCGGTTCAGCTACGGCAACAACGCCTCGTGAATTATTAGAAGAAATATTAGGACCGCTTACAGAAACCGAAACGCGATTAAGATTATAACCAGCCATTCTCTCTGCTGATTCAACACATCCTAATAAGCTTTCTGTTGTTTCTTCAATGTTTACAATCTGACCTTTGCGAATACCCCTTGATGGCGTACTAGCTACTCCCAAGATCCTCAATTTACCCTCTTCATCTTCGGACATAACAGAAGCAATAACTGTAGCTATTTTTGAAGAACCAATATCAATTCCAGCGATGATTTGTGGTCTAGGCATAAAATTAATAACTAATTAATTACCGGCTTATCAAATCTTAAGTCGATTTTTTTAATTTCTTTCCCTTCTATTTTAGCCCGAGAAAAAATCAATTGTAAAGAGTCAAGTTGAAAATTGATCTCCTTTTCTCCGTTAAACAAGACTAAAGTCTTATTTTTTAACCAAACTTCAATCTCTTGAGAAGAAATCAAATGAACAATATTAAATTCGATTAAATTAATTTTTAATCCAGAAATAATCTCCATAATTTTTTCTATTCCATCTTGATTAAACCGCTGGCCAATATCTAAATTAGGATTTTTTTGAATAATGATTAACGGCAAATTGGCTTGCTGATCAGTCTTTTCTAAAACTACTCCGTCTTTATCTATTAAATAAAAATTATTATCTAAAGAAATTTCTTGGTTTTTACTTTCTGCCGAAGAAGTTGCATTTTCATCAAGAACTAATTCTACAGCTAAAGCGGCGATAATTTTTCTTGAGCTTAATTCAAAAACTAAACTATTAAAAATTATTTTTTTAATTTTTATATCATTAATTTGGGGATAAAAATTTTTAATTTCTTCAATAACTAATTTTTTAGGGAAAAAAATTAAATTTTTTCTTAAAGAAATTTCAGTGGCTTTATTAAATAATTCAATCGGACAATCCTGATTATCCAAATGACAACTAACTTTTTTAACCTGCCAAAAATTGCTTTTCAGCCAAAAGAAAAGAAAACCCAATAAAATAAAGAAAAATAGAAGTTTAAACCAGCTTTTCCAATTCATTAACAATTTTTACCGCCGCTTCCAAGTTAATTAATTTTGTTGTTTTATTGTTTGTTTTTTGATAATTTTTAATCTGACTCATTATCATTATTATTTTTTGATAAAGTTTCTCCGGAGACAAATCGTCCTGATTAATAATTTCAGCTAACCCTAACTTTTTCATCATTTGCGCATTTACATTTTGTTCATTATTAAAAAGCCAGGGAATAGGAATTAATAAGCATGGCTTGTTTAAAGCTATAAGTTCACTTAGAGTATTAATTCCGGCTCTGGAAATAACTAAATCGGCTTTGTTTAAAAAAGTCGTCCAATCAGTTCCGGAAGTAAAACGGCTCAAATAATAACGATTTTTAAATTGACTGGGTAAATTATCTTTAATTTTAGTTAATCTTTCAAAATCATGGAAATTACCAACATTACCAGTCTGATGGAAAATATTATATTTATCTAATAGTTTTTTTAGAACTCCTTCTACTGCTGAATTAATCCTGTGAGAGCCCTGATTGCCACCGGTTACTAAAATTAATGGTAAATTTTTATCTAAGTTCAGAGAATCTAAAAATCGATTATCAGTTTTAAAAAGATCGGGTCTTAAAGGGTTACCGGTTAAAATAACCTTTTCTTTAGGAAAATTATTTAATGATTCTGGCCAAGAAACTGCAATTTTCCGAGCGTATTTAGTATTAATTTTATCCGCTTTACCCATAACTAAAGTTTGTTGATGAATTATAACCGGAATTTTTAATAACCAAGCGCTAAAAACTACCGGCACGCTTACATAGCTGCCAAAAGAAAGAACAATATTCGGCTTAATTCTTAAAAGATAGAAAAAAGCTTGTAAAAAACCAAAAGGGATTCTTAAAAAAGCGCTAAAAGTATAACGGGTAAATTTTTGCTGAAGACGGCCAGCGTTTAAAGGTAAAAAATTAACCCCTTTCTGGAGAATAATTTTTGCTTCTAGTGAAGAGGATCTATCACCTTCTGTTGCATATTTTCGGCCTAAATAAAAAATTTCCCAACCGCTTCTTTTTTGCAACTCTTCAATTACTAATAAAGAAGGCGTTAAATGACCACCGGTAATAACAATTTTACGCATTTTGTTTGTTACACTACACCCTTAAGGCTTGTATAATAATGATTATATCATTATGAAAACTAATTACATGAACCTTATTTTTACCAATCACGCTATTACGCGACTTTATAATCGTGGTATCAGTCAAGAAAAAGCCTATGATGTCTTTGCTAACCCTGATGGCCAATTACCGGGTAAAATTCCGGGTTCAGTAAAATTTTACAAAGGTTATAACGAACAAAGAATTGAAGTTGTGGCTAAAAAAAACGATAAAAACCAATGGGTTGTACTTTCTTGCTGGACCAGGGATAAAAATAGAAAGCTTCATCGATACCAAGAACCTCTGCTTCAAAAACTTATCGGCAAATTAGTTAAAAAAATCTTCAAAGCTTAATTTTTTTCTCTTTTTAAATTGACAAAAGGCCTATAGCTGATTATAATGCGGCTACCGAGAAAATTTAAGGTTAATTTTCTAAATTGTTGATTAAAAACCTTAATTTTGCTCTTTAAAATAAATCTATTCAAAATAAAAAAGTTAGGAGGAACAAATGTCTCATTGTTTTGTACCACGTATAAAAATATTAGGAAATGGAGTTTGTGTATTTAAAGAAAAAGGCAGAGATAAAAAATTTGTCTCAAATAGAATAGACAAAGGAAATTTATTAATTAAAAAACATAAAAAAAGATGTTCGAAACAATATAAAAGATTTTAAGATTAAAGATTTTAATAAATATTTCAAACTTTAAAAAATGAAAAGGGGTGAAATAATGGAAAAGAATATTAATCTTAATGATACTCAAAATTCATCAGAGCTTAAGGCCTTAGAAAAACCATGGCTTGATAAAATCATTTTCGATTTTAAAAAGAAGTTAATAATGATTGAAAAAACTCCGGATAAAGACGGTGATGTTGAATTATTATGCTTAGAACCAGATCCTCTTAATGAAAACCAATGTTCTTTAAGCGGTGGCTATAAAAATAAAAGAACCCAATATATTTCTGAAGGAATAATTAAAACAGTTGATGCTCCTTTCGGTAGTATTTTGATGTTTTTACAACCCTTAATAGCTTCTATTGAAGTAAAAGACTAATAGATTTAAAACAAAAAAAAGACTATTGAGATTACTCCGGTAATCAACAGATCAATAGTCTTTTTTTCTGGCTTTTTTATCTTTTAATAACTTTTTGTCTGGCAATATTGGCTAAAATCCCCATACCGGCCAAACATAAAACCAAAGAAGAACCGCCGTAGGAAATAAAAGGCAAAGGTACGCCGGTTAAAGGTACAATAGCTACCATAGCGCTTAAATTAACTAAAGCCTGAAAACCAATCCAGGAAGTAATCCCAACAGCTAAAAGTTTACCAAATTCATCAGGGGCTTCTTTAGCAATTTTCATTCCCCGCCAAACAAGCATCAAAAAAATTATTACCAATGCTAAGGAACCAATAAACCCCAGTTCCTCAGCAATTACCGCAAAAATAGAATCAGTAGTTACTTCCGGCAAATATTCATATTTTTGTCTTGACTGACCCAAACCAACACCAAATAAACCCCCAGAACCAATAGCAATTAGAATCTGACGAATATGATAAGAAGCGCCTAAAGGATCTTGAGAAGGGTTTAAAAAAGTCATTAATCTTTCCCGACGATAAGAAGAAGAAAATATTAAACCAGCTCCGCCTAAAACTCCAGCCAAGCCGATACCGGCAAGTAATAATAAAGGGGCGCCGGAAACAAAATAAACAACCAAAGCTGTAGCTGATAAAATTACGGCCGTGCCTAAATCAGGTTCTAACATTATTAAAAATAATAAAATTCCCAAAAGAAATAAAAACGACCAAAATTTTCTCCTGTTGGAAAAAAATAGAGCTAAATATAAAATAAATGTTAATTTAGTTAGTTCTGCCGGCTGAAAACCAAAAAAACCTAAAGGCAACCAGCGTCGAGCTCCCATAATCTTAGTTCCAATACCGGGTATTAAAACCAAGATTAAACAAATAAAAGAAAAAACCATCAACGGAAAGGCGAACTTTTTTAAATGATGGTAGTCGAAAAAAGATAAAAAGCAAAAAGCTAAAAAACCAAAAGCGGCCCAAATGGCTTGAAGACGCAAATAATGTAACTTATTGCCAAAATCACGAAATGCCTCCACTACCGAAGCACTGCCAACCATAATAATGCCAAAAATAGTTAAACCCAAAACTAAACTAACTAAAAACCAATCAGGGCTGGAAACAGAATTTTTAAGGGTAACTTTACTTTTAGAGCGCTTTAACATTCTCTTTAAATTGAATACCTCGCTGTTTATAATTTTCAAAAAGACCAAAAGAAGCGCAGGCAGGCGAAAGAAGAATAACATCACCAGTTTTTGCCTCTTTAAAAGCTAAATTAACAATTTCTTCCATTTTCCCAGACGGCCGGAAAATAATTTTATTTCGAAAATCAGCTACTAAAACTGCTTTTTTAATTTTTTCTGCAGTTAGACCAATCAGGATTAAAGTCTTAACTGAAGAATTAGCTATTTTTTGTCCTAAAAGTTTATAATCTGAACCTTTTTCTGAACCACCGGCAATCAAGATGATCGGTTTTTTAAAAGAATTAATGGCGGCGATTGTTGTTTCCGGTGTAGTAGAAAATGAATCATTATAAAAGGTAACTGCCTTAAAATTACGAACAAATTCTAAACGATGCTCCAAACCTCTAAAATTAAAAATGGTTTTTTTAATTGCTCTTAAATCTGCTCCCGCTAGAAAAGCAGCTGTTGAAGCTGCACAAACATTATCCCAATTATGCTGGCCTAAAATCTGTAATTCACTGGCTAACCCTAATTTATCTTTAAAAAGATAAATGTCATTATCTTTCACATAAACCCCATTAATTTTCTTTTGGCGACTATAATAAAAAATTTGAGCTTTAGTTAAACTGGCAAAAGATGAAGAAACCAAATCGTCAGCATTTAAAACAGCAAAATTATCTTTATTTTGATATTTAACAATATTCGCCTTTGATCCAATGTATTCCTCCCGACTAAAATGATGATCAAGATGATCCTGAGTAATAAAAAGAACTACAGCAATATAAGGGCTTTTGTCTAAATCCTGAAGCTGAAAACTGGAAAGTTCTAAAATAACCCAAGTATCTTCATCAATTCTTGGTAATAAAGATAACATGGGTAGACCTACATTTCCTGCCAAAAAAACTTTTTTACCGGCATTTTTAAGAATTTTATAAATCAATGTTGAAGTTGTCCCCTTGCCTTTTGTCCCTGTCACGCCAATGATTTTGCCAGAACAAAGATTAAAAAAAAGTTTAGCTACCGAAGAAATAATAGCTCCTTTTTTTTGAGCCTCCACAATTATTGGCGACAAATAGTGAAAACCGGGAGAACGAAAAATAATGTCAAAATTATTCAAGCCGTTTTTAAAAACTTCTGGCCCAAGGTTAAAAACAATTCCTTTTTTTTGAAATTTTAAATAATCTTCATCATTCTTAAAACTTTTTTTCTCATCAAAAACTGTTACTCGTGCTTTTTGTCGAAGTAAATAATCACATAAATCTTTACCTTCAAGACCAAAACCTAAAACAGCAATTTTTCTACCGGAGAAATTTTCTATCATAGATTAAATAATAGCTAACCAAAGGCCAAAAATTGCCAGAATAATTCCAACCAGCCAAGCGCGAAAAACAATCTTCGGTTCTTCCCAACCTTTATTCTGCAACCATAAATGAAAAGGAGAGACAGTAAAAATTTTTCTTTTGAAAAACTTTTTCCAAATCATTTGCAATAAACTACTACCAACTTCAACTATAAATACTCCACCAATAACAACTAAAGCCATAGTTTTACCAATTAATAAACCAACCACCGCTAAAGTTGCTCCAAAAGATAAAGCGCCAACATCACCCAACCAAATTCTAGCCGGGAAAATATTAAAGTATAAAAAGGCAATCAAAGCCCCCAACCATAAGGAAAGGAAAACTGAAAGCGAGGTATCTAAAATACGATTGGAAAGAATCCAAAAGCAAAAAAGACAAATCATCAATAAACCACTGGCTAATCCATCAAGACCATCAGTAATATTAAAGGCGTTAGCAAAAGCAATAATAATTAAAGCTGAAAAAGGAATATACCAAAATCCTAATCTGACTATTCCAAAAAATGGAATATAGAAAAAATTAATACCCAAATTATGGTAAAGCAAAACAGCAATCGTTAAAGCCAAAAAACACTGAATAACAAATTTATGACGCATCCTTAAGCCAAAAAAACCTGTTCTGCCAAAACCAAAAAATTTCATGATATCGTCATATAAGCCTAAAAGACCAAAGGAAATAAAGGTAAAAAATAAAACGTTTAATTCTTCACGGATTGGATAAGCAGTCGTGATAAAAACGCCAAAATAAGATATCAAAGGGAAAATAAAAACATACAAAAGTGAAACAATTGCAATAATTAATAAACCGCCGCCAACCGGGGTTCCAGCTTTATGCTTATGAAAATGGTCAAAAATTTTTGTTCTAATTCCTTGAAAATCTTTAGTTAACTGATGACGTCTTAAAAAACTGATTTTATATAAAAAATTGATAAAAGGGACAACTAGAATGCTAGTGATTAAGAAAGAAAAAATTAGTAAACCTAAATATAAAGGCATAATTAGAATGGATAATAAGCAAGCTTGTTTTTCGCAAACTCAAAATGAAAATTAAGCATTTGTTTTGATTATATCTTTCGTTGTCTCTCTAAGCAAACAATCCTGACAAGGATAATAGAAATGACAAGAGTTAACCTTACAATCAACTTTTTTACCTTTTAAAATTAACAAAATCCTTTCCATATGTTTTAAACGTGATCCTTTCAAATAAAAAAGATCATCTTTTTTAAGCAAATTTTTAAGAACTTTAGCTGCTTCAAAAACATCAGTAACCCAAAAAATCTGATTTTTTGGCATTCCTGATTTTAAAGCTTGTTGAGCTGTTATTTTTTGTAAAGAGCCTACAGCTATAAGAAAATCAATCTTTAATTGAGCTACCTTTTCACCAATTATTCGATGTTGTTCTTCGGCTGATTCACCCAGTTCTCCCATTTCTCCTAAAACAGCAATTCGCCGTTTTTTAGTTGTTAAATCAGCCAAAGTTTGTAATCCAGCTAAAGTTGAAGCCGGATTAGCTCTTAAGGAATCATTAATTAAAATTGAACTTAGGGGACCTTGCTCGATACTTAAACGTCCGGATAAAGGTTTTAATTTAGATAATCCTTTTTTTATTTCTTGCCATGATAAACCTTGATTTAAACCTATAATTGCAGCTGCCAAACAAGATTGGACAAAATGACGACCAATTAAACCTGTTTCCATCTGTATACTTTTTATACTCGAGTAATTTTTATGAACAAGAGTAAATTTAGTACCTGTAAAATCAACCTTAATTTTTTCTGCATAAAAATCATACTCATTTTTGTTTTCTAAACCAAATCCATATTTAATTATTTTTGCTTTGAATTTATTCGCCATTTTCCTAATATTTTTATCATCCCAATTTAAAATTGCCAACCCATCCTTAGGTAAAGATTCTATTAATTTACTTTTTTCAGACATAATATTAGCTAAAGAACCTAATAAGTCAGGGTCTGAATGAGTTGGGTTAATACCGGTTAAAATTCCAATCTGCGGTTTAACTAAAGCCAAATGTTTTGTCATTTCATTTTTATGGTCAACACCATATTCAAGAATTAATTTTTGATGCTTAGGCCTAATTTTTAATAAAGTAATCGGTAAATTAAAATTGGTATCTAAATTTAAATCGGTTTTTAAAGTTTGGTATTTTTCAGATAAAACTTGATTAATCGCTTCTGTTGTACTTGTTTTCCCATAACTACCAGTAATACCAATAATAGTAACTTGAGGATAAAACTTTAGCCAATTTTTAGCTAACCAACGTTGAGATTGATGAAAAAAATTTTTGAAAAATTTCATGATGATGTCTTTTTTATTTCAGCCCCTAAAGCTTGCAAACGTAAATGCAAATCTTCATAACCCCTTTGAATATGATCATTATCATCAATTAAAATACTTTGTCCCCTAGCAATTAAAGCCGCTAAAACTAATGTCGCTCCAGCTCTAATATCGGTAACTTTTAAATCTATTCCTTTAAGAGGTGTTGGCCCATAAACTTCAGCCGCATGAAAATTGTCTGACTGATCATCATTTAAGTTAAAATTGTAAAAATCTTTTGCATCTTCCACTTGAGGATTAAATAATTTAATTTTTGCTCCCATTTTAATCAAATCTTCTATATAAGAAAAACGATATTCATATATCGTTTCGGTAATCTCGCTTTTACCTTCAGCCTGAGTCATTAGAGTCGTCCATAAGGCCTGCCAATCGGTCATAAAGCCAGGATGAGGTTGAGTAATAATATTAGTCGCCTTAAGCGGCTGGCTGTACCAAAACCTGATACCATAAGAACCAATCTCATAATTTCCACCGGCCTCTCTAACTTTTTCCAAAAAAGGTTTTAAATGTAACTCTTTAACATTCTCAATAATAATATCCCCCTTGGTAGCTAAAGCGGCGCAAGCATAAGAAACAGCTTCATTACGATCAGGAATTGCCTTATGAATTGTTCCTTTTAAATTTTTAACCCCTTCAATTTTAATAATTCGTCCCGTAAGTCTTTCAATTTTAGCCCCCATTTCGTTAAGAAAACCTATTAAGTCATCTATTTCAATTTCCAAAGCCGCGTTTTCTAAAATTGTAGTTCCTTTAGCTAAAACTGCGGCCATAATTAAGGTTTCAGTCCCGGTATGAGTATTTTTATCAAAGCGGTATTTAGTTCCAACCAAATTTTTGCCTTCCAATTCAATAAAACCATCAAGATGTTTTACCTTAACGCCCAAAGCTTGCAAGCCTTCTAAATGTCTTTCTACCGGTCTACGACCAATATTATCTCCACCGGGCAATGGTAATGAGGCCTTGCCAAAACGAGCTAGTAATGGACCGGCAAACATAATTGAAGCTCTTGATTTATAACCAAAATCCTTAGGAATTTGATAACTATTAAGTTTTTGAGGATTAACAAAAATTGTTCCTTTACCAGGGCTTCTAACTTCACCACCTAAAACTTCAATTACTTGCCTGGTAACTTTAACATCACCAATTCGGGAAATATCTAAAAGACGGGACTCAGTATCCGCTAACAAAGAAGCAATCATCAATTTAAAACTGGAGTTTTTAGCTCCGCCAATTCTCACTGCGCCTTTTAAAGGTTTACCGCCTCTGATAATATATTTAGTCATTTTGATCCGCCTAAAAAAAATATCTCTGTTTTTAAATCAATTCCAAATTTTTCTTTAACCTGTTGTTTGGCCAATGATATCAATTCTAGCACATCCTTAGCTTTAGCCCCATCACGATTAACAATAAAATTAGCGTGTTTGTCAGAAATCTCGGCTCCTCCCCTTTTAACTCCTTTTAATCCACAGTTTTCAATTAAATCACTGGCAGAATTAGGCTTGGGGTTAATAAAAATTGATCCAGCTGAAGGTTCTTGGGGCTGATTTTTACGTTTTTTTAAATTATCGCTAATTTTTTGACTAATATCCTTTTGCTTGGCTTTTTTTAATTCAATCTCTACTGCTAAAATAATTTCTTTACTCTTTTTAAAACGGCTTTGGCGATAACTAAATTGACAATCTTCTTGATTAAACCACTTAACTTGATCTTTTCCATCTAGAATTTTTACCCGTTTGATTTTATCACTAAAATTTTCCTGCCAAGCACCTGCATTACCGACGATCGATCCACCAACAGTTCCAGGAATACCAGCTAAAAATTCCAAACCGCTTAAACTATTTTCCATTGCTATTTTAATCAACCTAGCTAAGCTTGAACCTGATTCAACTATAATCTTTTCATTATCAACTTTTATCATCTCATTTTCCATTTTGATAACCATACCCCTAAAACCTTTATCGGAGACTAAAAGGTTAGAACCACCGCCTAAAATGAAAAATGGTATTTTTTGTTTTCGACAAAACGAAATAGCCTTAATTAGATCTGTTTCGTTCTTTACCTGATAAAACCAATCGGCCACTCCGCCAATTTTAAAAGTGGTATATCCGGCTAAAATTTGGTTTTCCCCAACCCCTGTTAATTCTTTTATTTCTGGTTTCATTTTAAATTATCTAAAATTTTTCTTGATAACTGATGTGATTTCCCAGCGCCAAAAACAACAACAATATCTCCATTTGCCGCTTTTTGATTAATTTGTTGGGCTAAAAGATCAAAATCAGGCTGGAAAAAAGCTTTCTCTCCAATTTGCTCAACTAAATCTTCAACCTTAATGGTTTTATCTTCTTCCTCACGACCCGGATAAATAGAAGTAACAATCACTATATCAGCTAGATTAAAACTTTTAGCAAATTCATTTAAGAATAATTTTAAGCGAGAATATTGATGAGGTTCAAAAATTGCCCAAATTTTTTGGAATGGATATTTCTGACGAACTGCCTGTAAAGTCGCCTCTATAGCAGTTGGATGAACTGCATAATCATCGTAAATTTTAATCCCTTTTTCTTCACCAATTAAATCAAAACGTCTATTTAACCCTTGAAACTTACCTAAAGTTTTTTTCATTGTTTCTGATTTTAAACCCAACTCAAAACCGGCGGCTAAAGCGGCTAAGGAGTCCATAACTAAATGAGTTCCGGGTAAATTAATTTGGAAATTTTCTTCTAAATTGTTTCGTTTAATTTTAAAAACAGTAAAATCCGGTTTTTTTTCAATAATTAATCCTTGGTATTCTTTGAAAAAAGGAAATGAGAAATTATTATCTAAGTAAAAACCAATAACTTTTATTTTTTCTTTAACTAACCAATCTTTCATCTCAATTAAAAGTTCCTTTACTCCTAAACTTTCTTCATTAAGAATTAAAATTTTTGGCTTCTTAATTCTTTGGATAAATTTTCTAAAAGCTTCTTTAAACTCGTTAAAATCCTTGAAAAATTCTGGATGATCCATTTCCAAATTATTGATAATAATTAAACTTGGAGAATAATTTAGAAAATTATTATTAAACTCATCGGCTTCACAAACGAAATATTTTGATTGGCCGAAACGAAACGTTGCTTGCCATTGAGGAATAATAGCTCCAACTTCAACTGTCGGGTCCAACCCTCCTTCTTCCATTACTAAACCAACCATAGCTGTTGTCGTTGATTTACCATGAGTCCCAGCTATAGAAATCACTTCTTTATCTTTTTGTAAATATTTTCCTTGAAATTCCTGCCAAGACATTAAAATCCCTCTTTTCCGAGCCTCAATTACTTCTGGATGAGGTGATTTAATTGGATAAACTGCTGCGGAGACAGCCAAAATATCGACATCTTTTAAATGATTAACATTATGTCCTGTAAAATATTTAACTTTTTCTTTTTTTAAAACGGATGAATAATAAGTTTCTGATTGAAGATCACAACCGCTAACTTTAAAACCAAAATTCTTTGCTAAAATAGCTACTCCGGCAACAGCGCTGCCGCCAATTCCCATAAAGTGAATATGTTTTTGTTTCATAACTTTTTCAAAGCTTTTTTTACTACTGCGTATTCATCCCAAGGTTTTTCTATCTTACCGTAGCACATCGAACTTTCATGACCTTTACCACAAGTTACAATAATATCATCTTTTTTGGCTATTTTTTGAATTGCAAATTTAATTGCTTCTTCTCTATCAGGAATTCTTATAAAATACGGGCCTTT
>JAPLYW010000016.1 GCA_026395335.1 Candidatus Shapirobacteria bacterium | reverse complement strand
AGCTATCAAGCCCGATGAAACCAGCGATGATCTATTAAAAAGGCTTTTTAAAGCCAGTGCTGAAGCTTTAGTAACTCTTTTACCTGATTATCTTGAGGAAAAAATTAAACTACAGGAACAAGATCATCAGCAAACCACTTTTACCGAAAAATTAACCAGAGAAAGCGGATATATCGACTGGTCAAAACCAGTTGACTACCAAGAAAGATTTATCAGAGCTATGTTCCCCTGGCCTGAAGCCTGGGGGGAAATAAAATTAAGAAAAGAAGACAAAGGAAGCAAACGTCTTAAAATCTTAAAGGCCCATTTGGAAAAACAAAAATTAGTTTTAGATTTAGTTCAACTAGAAGGTAAAAAACCGGTTACTTGGAAACAGTTTTTGGAAGGATATCCGCAGGCTTCTTGGCTTTCTCCAATAAAATCTTAGCGTTTTCTTTAACTGACCGTAAACATTTAGTGCATAGAAGCCACTTACCCTTTTGACCAGCTAAAACCCCATTAAAAGTGTGAAGATTAGGAAGATTAACTTTTACCGTGCTTTGAGCCCGTTGGATCCACTTACCGCCAGCAACGCCTTTGTGGTGGCGATGCTGTCGACCAATCATTTTTCCTTTACCGCATAATGCGCATCGATATGACATTTTGAGTTTTACGAAAAACAAGGTTCTCTCGATACTTATCGAGAGGTTCTTATAGTTGTTATGCTATAATAACAAAATATTAGCTTTCAGACAATAACTATTTTTAATTATCAATTATCAATTTCGTAAATGCTTACTTATCTTTTTTCCAGCCCGCTTTATTTTTTAATCTATGTTGTGGCTATTTTAACAGCCATTACTATTCATGAATTCGCCCATGCCTGGGCTGCCAACCGTTTAGGCGATCCCACCGCTCGCTTAGCCGGAAGAATAAGTCTTAATCCCCTAGTCCATCTTGACCCTTTAGGGACTTTAGCTCTTTTGATTTTCCGTTTTGGTTGGGGCAAACCAGTCCCTTTTGACCCTTATAATCTAAAAAACCCCCGCAGAGATTCTGCTTTGATTTCCTTTGCCGGACCAGCGGCTAACTTTATTTTAGCCATTTTTCTAGCGATAGTTATTCGTTTAGGTCATGTGTTTTTTGGTCCAAACGTCTATATGTTGGAAGTTATTTTAACGCCTTTTGTTTTTCTAGCTTTAACTTTGGCAGTTTTTAATCTGTTGCCTTTTCATCCTCTTGACGGCGGTAAAATTATTGTTGGTCTTTTACCGGAAAAATTAGCTTATCAATGGGATGAAATCTTACAAAGATTCGGTTTTTATCTAGTGCTTTTTCTAATTCTACCCCTATTTGGAGGTTATTCTCTTGTTTCTTTAACTATCTTCCCAATAATTAGAGGTCTTTTAAATCTACTTTTACCCGGCACGCCATTGATTTAAATCATTATCCATTCTCAATTCTCCATTCGCCATTTATACTTGATGCACTTCTATATAGTCCGTCTTCTTGACTGAAAATCATTCCCTTAGTATTATAAAAGTGTCCTGCCGTATCAGGTTTTCACCTAAGGAACGATTTTTTCTTTACAACCTTTTAGGTCGGGAGAGCAAAGTTCTTATACCATGATGGCATAAGGCAGCTTACCCACTTGTTCATTTTTGAGAAAATATTCTTAGGAAGCCTCAACGGTGGGACTTTTTATACTTCGATTAGCAATTTTCTCCTTTTTTTTGTAAAATAAGAGAAGCTCTTGTTTCTCGCTTTGCTTAAAATAAGAGAAGCTCTTGTTTCTCGCTTTGCTTAAAATAAGAAAAGTTCAAAAGAAGTTAAGCCACCTTAGCTCAGCTGGCAGAGCAATTGTTTTGCCTGCCCGCAGAACTTCGCCCTTCTAGCTCAATGGCAGAGCGACGGTTTTGGACGCGATTCGCGCAGACGCAGGAATCGCTACTCACGTTAAAATTTTGCTGACGTAGCTCAATGGTAGAGCAGCTGTTTTGTAAACAGCAGGTTGTCGGTTCGATCCCGACCGTCAGCTCAAAACAAAATTTCTTTACGTGATAAACAGCAAGTCGTGGGTTCGAATCCGAGAGGTGGCTCCATTAGAAAGAAAGTTATTTCCAAAAAACAAATTCGGCCAAGCTGCCTTCAAGCTCAGTGAATTTTATTGTTTTGATAAACTGGTCGCTGGAAATCATAAAATCAACACCCTGGCCTGCCGGGAAAACTAAACCATAAGGATCATTATTATTTATCTGGCAATTTAGACACTCTACTCGTGGGTCATTGATAAAATTTATTTTTTCTCCGTCAGCTTTAACCGCTGTAAAGGTGAGCTGGCTCTCAAGCGGGTCAACAAGTTTCAAACGATAAATATATTTATTTATGGCTGGATCAAAACTCGCGGTATAAGTTTTCCGCGCCAGAGCAGTACTGCTGGCTCCCTTTCCCACTTCCACTTTAAGTTCCTGCTTTACAATCGCCATTGATAGGGCACTGTTACCGGTACTATTTTCCATCGCTCGATGGCGTAATTTGTAACTGCTCAATAATGGATAGGCCAGAATGGTAATCATCACGGTGGCCAGGAAAATGAAAAATAAACGATTGCGCCAAACTGGATTTGGCTTAAAAAATAACAGAATACTGCCTAAAAAATTTCTTGTCGCCAAAGATATAAAAAGAAGTGGGGAAAGATAAAAAAAGATAATAATTGGGTGAAAAATAAAACCGCCCATCCGCCATTCTCTCAGGGCGAGAAAAAGTCCCCAACCGATCGGCAGGGGTAAAAGATAGACGCCTGTAGCAATCAGCAAAAAGAAAACATTGATAGCTGAATGGTATCTTTTGGAAAAGAAAAGAAACAAAGCAAAGAGGATAAAAATCACCACCGTCGGTATCGTGAATATGCTAAATAGCAACAACGGGGCCGAGAGAATTAGCAAAACTGCCAAAAGACGATTAGAAACCAATTCTGTTCTGGTTAAAAGACGTCTGTCTTCCATATAATCATTTTACGTCAAAACATAAAAGAATGGAAAGTTTTTGAAAATTATTTTATAGATGTGGAATCAAATTGAGGTTGGTGACTACTTAAATAAATTCAATACTTACTCCGCAAAGCAATCTTTAGAACAAGATTCTTTAGTTTTACCTAAATTTGGTTCACAAAAAGTATTAACACAAATATTTTAGAAGTCCGTTTTTAGAACTTCTAATTTCTAAAAGATTACTAAGTTTCTTATCTTATTGCCCGCTTTGGGTGGCCTGTTTCATCAATTCACTAAAATCCGAAAAATTGATATTGCTTGGCGGTATAAAAACCGCATCGTTAACTATTGCCGGCACGCAATTATAGTCTAAATTAGATGTCTTATCCTGATTCTGCACATCTGTCCAAATATCTTCGCCTTCCTTGGGCTGAAAACACATCTTCACCCCCTGCGTCTGATCTTTTGACCAAGACCAAAGACAATTATCAATTAAAATAACGTAACCCAATTTGCCCGCAGACGTTATCTCCGCGTAGTATTTTTTGTTTTGGAGATAAGCTGTGGCAGAATTCTTATCATCAGTTTTATAGGTACATTTTAAAGGAACATTTTTAGTAAAAGCATCTTTAATTTTGCCGGTAAAGCTTTCTCCGGTCGTTTGTGAAGGTATTGTCTGAGTTTGCTGAACCCCGTTTTGAGCTGGATTCGTTTTACCTTTACCTAAAAATTTAAGACCGACCAAAGCTATTACAATAATTACTAAAATGATAATAAGCGCAAATGTTTTTTTCATTTTTTACCTCCCTTCTATCATTTAATTATGATCGGAAAGGTAATTTTTTGCAATAAAAATCCGCTCATTGGTGAATTAGAAACATAAATGTTTCACCATTGAGCGGATATATTTACTAGAAATTAATTAATTTGTTATTTTTTGAGATAAAATATTCCTTCTCTCTTTAATTTTGGAACCATTTCTCCATATTTTATCCTACAAATCATTTTAATCTCGGTAAGAAAATGTCTTGCTATAGCATCATCTACTTCTTCTATAAAACCTGCGACTCCTATTGCTACTTTGATTTGGCTACTATAAATACCACCAATAAAAATATTATCGCCTTTTCTCAAACGAGTAGGATTATTAGGAATAAAATCGATAAGATCTTTCTTTTCTCTTTTAGCCATTTCTGCTTTTTTTCGGGATAAAGAAGAAAATTTTCCTACATCTCTCATTCCATCTGAAATAATAAGGTCCTTCCCAATAAAAGTAATACAATAACCATCCCCAGATGAATAATCATCTACATTTTTGAAACCTTCAATCATTTTTATTGTTCTTTGCATAGCTTCCGTTACAACTTCATCAGTCAAGAAAAACAATTCTTCTCCCATTTCAATACACCTCCATTTAATTAATAAATCTTTTATATTTAAAAACCAAGCTTTTTTGGTTTAATATTTAATGTGCTAGAACATATGATTGTATATCAAAAGCTATCAAAATATCAAGAAGTGGATAAAAAAATTGGATTTATTTAACTAAGCTAAGAAAGATTAATCCTGTCAAAAGATTTAATTTTATTGTTTTGGTCAAAAACCAACTTAAAAATCTCACCTTTACGAACGTAATCTTTTCTTTCTAAAAGTGGTTCTTTTACCTTCCCCTCAGTTAATATATCAACACAAATCATAATCGGATCACCATGAGATAAAGCAATTATTTCCTTATTGGGATATTCTTTTAAGACTTTTTTAATAAAATCCATCATTCTAATACTAACCTGTTTTATTGATTCTCCCCCGCCTTTAATGTGTTTAGGCTGAGAAAAAACATCAAGGCTTTTGTTTACTCCCTGAAAAGGGCTATCAACCTCAATCAGTAAGGAATCTATTAAAACTCTAAGATTTAATGATTTAGCAATTATTTGAGCTGTTTGTTTGGTCCTTAAAATGGGGCTTGAATAAATCTTATCAACTTGGCTATTTTTCTTAAAAAATTCAGCAATTCTGTAGGCTTTTTGTCTTCCTTGAAAATCCAAAGGGAATCCTGGTAAACGAAAAGGAATTATATTTTTAGGATTTTGATAAGAACAATGTCTGGTTAAATAAATTATGGTGGCCATTTTAGCTCCCTGCTTCTTGTGAAGACCAAATTAAAAAGATTCTATGCAAAATTTTATCCCTAATTAGTTTTCGATGAAAAACTTTAACCATATCAACATCTTATCATAAAGAAAAATATAAATTTAAAGATTATTTTTAAAGAATTTAAGATCTCTTTGGACTACCGTATCCCAATCTCTGCTGAAATTATGATCGTTTTTCGGATACTTATAATAAGTAACACTTTTACCTAAATCTTTTAACGTTTGAACAAAAGTATCAGTCCATTCAGTTTTAATATATTCATCCGCTGTCCCCTGATGAACCTGGAGTGGAGCAGAAATATCAGACCAATAGTTATCAATTGAATATTTTTTAGGATCATATAAAGAAACAAAATTATTAATGGCTTCTTTGACTTTCAAACCTTGATCATCTAAATCAGTCATATATTGAAGTACTGATTCCGGAAAACCTTTGGTTACCGGTGCCCATAAAACTGTTGGAATCCGCCAGTTGGCGGACAGGTTTGTTTTTGGCAAAATTTCTAAAACTGAAAGAACAATTTGTCCTCCATTTGAGTGTCCCCAAAGAAAAATTTTGTTAGGGTCTGCCTGAGGCAAGTTTTTGATTGAAGCCAAGAGGTTTAAAACTGTCACAGGTCGTTCAAAACGTGCCTCTAGGATATCAGTGCTCTGCTCCGCAGAGTCGCCAAAGCCCAAAAAATCCGGCGCCAAGGTAATAAAACCATTTTCGGCAAAAACTCCGGCTCCTTTTCTGGTTCCCAGACCGGTAAAATAAATCTCCTCATCAGCGTATCCTCTGATCATTACAATAACAGGAAATTTGGCTTGCCCTTCAGGGTGAACCTTCAGGGTGAACCCTGAGGGCAACCGAAGGGGAATATTAGCCATTCCCGTAACTTTTTTACCATCAGATTGAAAGGAAAAAAGATAAGAAGTGTAAGAACTCTGTTCATCTAAAACTTTCTCTAACTTTATATCACTTACTTGATATTCTCTTTTTCTTAAATTTTCAAAACTATATTTCTCCAAAGGTTTGGGTAATTGATGTTTAAAAAAATTCTGGTCCGATGGAGAAATTAACCTATCGTTTGGCTGATTTGGTAAAAAGAAAAAGATCACTGAAAGACCTAAAAACAAAACAGCCACTAAAATAAGAAAGAGATGGCGCCTCATTATATTTTAATCTTTTTAAACCTTTAATAATGGACTATTTTTATTTTCTTGAGTAAATAATAAAGAGAGCCGATCAAGAAGGTTCCGACAACAGTAAGAACTAAGGAAAAAATATTCTTTTTAGACAAATTTTGTGGCTTCTCCCATTGTTTTAGAAGAAAGGTTCTCATCTTTGAGGAGGGAAAAAGAGAAATGAATTCTTTGAAAGCTACCATTCTTTTGATCTGTTTTGAACCATTAGCTTTCTTTTTCTCGGCTAATAGATTTTGATAAACCAGTTCTGTCTGTTTCACAATCTGTGGCCAATCCAAATGAGCGACTTTTCTCCTGGCATTCTGACATAAGATTTCATATTCCCGAGAAGACAAAGCATAAATTTCCTTTATGTGTTGAGCAAAAACTACAGGAGGGGTCTTTTTACCCAAACAAAAACCCACCGAATCATCAACCAATTCTTTGGTGGTTTCATTTTCTAAGGCTACAACTGGTGTTGCTGAAGCTAAAGCCTCAATAATGACTAAGCTTTGAACCTCCATTTTAGAAGCGGAAACAAAAAGATGGGTTTTGGCTAAAATCTGAGGAATTTGTTCATAAGGGATTTCGCCTAAGAAGTTAACGTTTTTCAGACGGTTCTTGCTAACGTCATCTTTCAAAACCTTAAGATAAGCGGGGTTAATTGGGGAACCAACTAAATTAAGGGTAAAATTCGACGGCAGGTATTTTAAAACTCTTAAAAGATATCTTTGGTTCTTCCGCAAGGATAAATAACCAATAAAAGTCATCTGTTTTTCTTTTTCTTTAAGTTGAGCCAAGGGACAGACGCGGTAAATTCTCAAATCTCGCCCATTAGAAATAGTAAAGATTTTATTTTTAAAGCCATATTTTAAAATATCTTTTTTGACATCTTTATTTAAAGCGATTAAGGCATCAGCGTTTTTGAAAAAATTGAGAAAATATCGCCTCATAAGACTGGTATCTAAAAAACGACTTAAAGCTTTTGATGATTCACCAATGGCAAAATCAAAAGTTTTAGTCGGTAAAACATGACTTGTGTAAACAAAAGGTATTTGATTATTAATCGCCCAGAATTGTGAACAAAGAGTAATGGGACCAAAATCATGAGCGTGAATCACCTGGGGCGAAAAGGTTTTCAGGAAATTGAAAAGAAATTGAAGATTTTTAACGGTTAAATAAGGGATAGCTACATCTCCATTCCCAAAACTCTTAATCTGTAAATATCGTAAGTGAGGCGCTATCTTTTTAACTTCTGTTCTTGACCCAGGACAAACCAGAACTGTTTCATGACCCTCCTTAGCAAAAGCCTGAGCAATTTCATGAGAAACACGGCCACAACCGCCGCCTTTGCTTTCTTTAAAAAACGTGGTAAAAACAATTTTCATAGAAGTATTTTACACTATTCAACTACTTCTTCACCTTCATCAATTATACCAGAATCACCAGTTTGTCCCTGCCAAGCCCCAGGAGCTTGCGAATTAGTTTTATTCTCTGCAGATAAAGATGTTAACTCAAAACTATTAACAATTTGTTCGTAAGCTTTTGTCCACCAGTCATTTTCAGGATAAACTTCTATTAAAATCAGTACTTCTTGATCAAAAGCAACTATTTCCAGCTTTTTTGGTGACGTAAAAGTTAATTTTTTAGCCGATTGGCCGGCTAATTCTGAATCAAAAACTTGCGGTTCACCAGTCTGTTCAGAAACCCATTCTTCTAAAGTATCATTCACTTTATCTTTCATCCAAATCAGAATTCGACCGGGATAAGAACTATTAGTTAATTCTAAATGGGCATAATTTTCCGTATCTTCCTGATGGTCGTTAATAGTAACTCCTTCAGGGTAACTAAATTTAAAACCAGCCGGATCCTCCCAAGTTTTTAAAATTTGATTCTCACTAATTTCAGGCTGATTGCCTAAGGGGCTAATAGTGGAATTTGAAACGTTTGACTTAGTTAAAAACCAAACAATAAAACCAATAACAAAAACTACTAAAATAAAACTTAAAATTAACCAGCTCTTTTTTTTCATAATTTTATTAAAAAGACTTTAATAGCCTTATAGGAACATAATATCACAACTAAATTGACAAACAAACAGTGATGATTTAAATTAAAGATATGTCTTTCAAAAAAATTTTAATCTTTATTTCTTTTATAGGCTTCTTAATGTTTCTTCCCCAACCTATTTTAGCTTTAAAAACCAGGGTTAGAATGATTTCAACCGGAGTCTCCAGAACCGTTAGCGGTAGAGTTACCAGCTCAGTCCGCTTTAAATCAGGCAGAAACGGCATTATTATTAGTCTCTCAGGCTTAAGCAACGCCGAATCTGTTTCTTATGAATTAACCTACAATACTAATGGTATCACTCAAGGAGCTATGGGAACCATTTCTAATATTACTAACAGTACTGACAGCCGCGAATTGTTATTTGGTACCTGCTCTGGCGGTGTTTGCCGTTATCACACAAATATCACTAATGCTAAGTTAATTATTACCTCTAAACTTAAATCAGGTACTACCACTAGAAAATCTTACAGGCTCAAGGTCTAAAACTTCCAAGAAAGCAAAATTTGTGCTAAAATAATCTCATATTAACCCATGAAACTGCCTTTAAAAGAAGTTAAAGATTTATATTATAAAAAGGGTTTAAGTGCAAGTAAAGTTGGTAAAAAACTTGGTTTTTCAGTCTGGCAAGTCATAAAGTTCATGAAGAAAAATAACTTGCCGAGAAGAAACCAAGCAGAAACTCATCATATTGCTTTTCTTGCTTCACCAAGTTCTTTTAAATTTAAAACTAATTTAACAAATAAGGAAAAGGAATTAAAAACAGCGGGTTTAATGCTTTATTGGGGTGAAGGAGCAAAAACAACCAATAGAACAGTGGATCTTACCAATAGCGATCCCCTAATGATCGAGCTCTTTCTAAAAATGCTAAGAGAAATTTATGGGATTAAAGAAGAAAAGCTAAAAGTTCTAGTTTATGCCTATGCCAATCAAAATATCAAAAAATTAATAGGTTATTGGGCTAAAATTACAGAAATTTCTCAAAAGCAATTTAATAAACCTTACATTCGACAAGACTTTCTAGAAAAAAAGAAGAAAAAAATGCCATATGGGCTTATTCATATCAGATATCATGATAAAAAATTAGTTACTTTAATAAAAAGTGATATTGAAAAATTAATTAATAAATTTATTTTGCCAAGATAGCGAAGTGGTCAAACGCACCTCTCTGTAAAAGAGGAGCCGTAAGGCTTCGGGGGTTCGAATCCCTCTCTTGGCACTTTTATTTTGCCCTCGTAGCTCAGTCGGCCCGCCTGCAACGCTTAATGCGTAGCATTTGCGGGCAGGTAGAGCGCCTTTAAAATTTGCCTGGGTAGCTCAGTTGGTAGAGCACACCCTTGGTAAGGGTGAGGTCATGGGTTCGATTCCCATCTCAGGCTCAGTAAATTTTAAAGTGAGGTCTTCGGTTCGATTCCGAACGGGGGCTCTAAAAAAAGGAGGAAAATATATTATGGCTAAAAAAGGACCAAGACAAATCATCGCCCTTGTTTGTACTGTCTGTAAAAGACAGAATTACGTGGTAGAAAAAAATAAAATCAACAAGCCGGAAAAGTTGGTTTTAAAGAAATATTGCAAAAAGTGTCGCAAGAGTACTGATCATAAAGAAAGCTCAAAATTTAAGTAATATTTAACAAAAAGCTAGTAGCAAGCCTATTAGCTAATTTAGGTCCGTGATGAAATGGTATCATGGGGGTCTCCAAAACCCCTCTTCCAGGTTCGAGCCCTGGCGGACCTGCTAGCTTCAAAAAATATTTTTTAAACGGCTTTTTCAATGACTAAAAATTTCTGAACTTCTTTAAAAAAATTAGAAATAACGTAACAGCGGGTTACTATTCTTTTCAAAAACGTTCACGCATCAAGGCTATCGATGTGCTTCTCAAACATATGGACCACCGATTTCAGTCCCTTGACATGACGTTTTGTATTTAGTAAACTTTAAGTAGATATGAAAATGAAGATTCTCCCTGTATTTTTAGTTTTATCTTTTATCATTCTTACTAGTTCTGCTTTTGCCATCGGTAAACCTAATACTCTCCCCGGAAGACCGAGTGGTATTGTTACAGTTGCCAGTCAACCAACTGGTTTACCTACACAAGCCCAAAATCGTTTAACCGAGGCCAAGTTAAAAGCGTGCCAAGCCCAAGAAAATGCAATTACTCAAAGAATGATACGCCTGATGGAGTTAGTAACGACAATGGAAGGTAAGTTTGATGCAATCGCTCAGAGAACGAAAGAATACTACACTTCTAAGGTTGTCCCGAATGGTAAGACTGTTACCGACTATGATGCTTTGGTAACCACTATTCAAACAAAGAAAGACGCAGTCCAGACAGCCTTGACTACGGCCCAGACTAATTCCAACGGTTTTAGCTGTGTTGGAAATAACCCCAAGGGGTTGTTAACTCAGTTTAGAACAGACATGCAGGCGGTCAAGAAGGCTCTGCAGGACTATAGAACATCGATTAAGAACTTGATTGTGGCAGTACGCTCTGTAACCGGGACAACCGAAAAGGCCAACCCGAGCGTATCACCAAAACCAACTGAATAACTTATGAAGAACAATCAAAAAGGATTCACGCTAATACTCATTATCGCAATCATTTTTTTTGCGGCTGTTGCTGGCTACTTCTTTTTTGTTCAAAGAGGAAACATCACCACTACCCCTTCTAATACCGCTAATACTCAGTATCAACAGCAATACCAACAGGCTAACCAAAATGTTCCTGCAATACAAACCAACAGTGACCTCAACACAGCAGCTAATGATTTGGATAATACCGACACCAGTCAGATAGATACTCAGCTTAATCAATTAAGTTCTGATGCTTCGACTTTTTAATAAACTTCTCGGGGATGAACCACAATATTATCTCAATTAATAGTTCGGAAATTGTTCACGATTCACAACTAAAGTAAAAACGAGCGTTGATAATCCCCTACATTCTCTCTATAATAGGTTCTCACATAATTCACTAATCCCTGCATTTTTTTATCTCTTGAAAGAACTCCTTCTTTTGTTATAATTTCCCCAGATGTCAAAAAAAGAAATTATCTTCCCCGGCCATGGTACCCCATTCAATAGTAAAGCCAGAGAATTTGAGCGTCAGGAAGAACAGCGAGAAAAAAGAATAGCTAAAATCAACAATCATCATGAGAACAGTGTTGAAGAAAAATGGAAGCGGGCGGAAAAAGATAAAAGTTATTATATCCCCTTTTCTACCATAACCGGCGAAAAACAAATTCTTAAAGCTGAAGATTTAGCTGAGGGAATCTTACCAGTAAATGTATTTGAAGTTAAAGAAGAGTTAGTCAGTTAATAACTGTTTTTGTTGTCAAAATAAAGCCGGCGGAAATGCAATCCGGTGATGGAAAAACCAATAGCCTGAGGAAAAGTTTTCGGACGGCAAAACAAACTCCAAAGAACCAAACGCCAAAAGTATCTCCGACCACTGTTTTTAATTCCCAGTAACCATAAAGACGCAAACAGGGCTTTTATCTGATAAGGACGAAACTTACTGAGGTTAATATTATACTTCTGAGGTTTAAACTCCTTTAAAAAGTTCATCACCCGCTGATAATAGCTTTTAGGTGAATAAATATTATTCAAAATGTTTTTATAACCGTTAATTAAAACATTTTTATTCATCTTTGGAATAAAATTTAAGTCAAAGGAAGTATTACTGCCATCAGTTTCTTTAACTAAACGACCAGCGGTTTGCAAACGCTGATAAAGCCTAGTTTTAGGTAAAGCACTTAGCAATCCAACCATGGCAGTGACAATACCGCTTTTCTGGATAAAATCAATCTGGTTTTTAAAAATAGCCGGACTATCATTGTCAAAACCAACAATAAAACCAGCCTGAACTTCTATACCATTATTCTGAATTTTTTTAACTGAAGTTAATAAATCCCGGTTCTGATTCTGCATTTTAAAACATTCCTGTAAACTTTCCTTTTTCGGGCTCTCAATACCAATAAAAACCGTGGCAAAACCAGCTTTCACCATTAGCCTCATTAGTTCTTCATCATCAGCCAAATTAATCGAGGCCTGAGTGATAAAACCGAAAGGATGTTTTTTCTCTTTCTGCCACTTAATAATTGCCGGTAGTAATTCTTCTTTAACTCTAATCCTGTTACCGATAAAATTATCATCAACAAAAAAGACATTTTCCCGCCATTTAAGACGATAAAGATTATCTAACTCCCTAATAATTTGATTTTGAGTTTTATATCTTGGCAGTCTACCATTAAGTCTGACAATATCACAAAATTCACAATTAAAAGGACAACCCCGGGAGTATTGGATACATAAAGAAAAATATTTCCTCAAGTTTATTAGGCCATAGTCAGGAACAACTGCTTTTTTTAAATCTAAAAACTTATCACTTTGATAAGTTTTTTTTAGCTTCCCTTTTTTCAAATCAGCCAAAAAAAGCGGCAATGTTCCCTCGGCTTCCCCTAAAACCAAATGGTCAACCAAAGAAGTATATTCCTCCCAACCAGTGGTAAATAAAGGTCCACCAGCCACAATCGGTTTACCTAAACTTTTAACCTGATCAATTACCTGCTTAACTGAATCTTTCTGTACTATCATCGCGCTTAAAAAAATCATATCCGCCCAAGCAATATCTTCATCCCTTAAAGATTCTACATTCATATCAATTAATTTCTTTTTCCATTTTTTTGGCAACATTGAAGCCACCGTTAGCAATCCCAAAGGTGGAAAAGCGGCTTTTTTCCCAATGATGTTTAAAATATGTTTAAAGCTCCAGAAGGTAGTTGGATATTGAGGATAAACAAGTAAAATCTTCATTGCAGTATCAGCAGATTAACATAATTATTGCTAAAAAACAAGTTTAAAATTAGCTTTTACAACTAAAAAGAAGTTAGATTTTAAGACTCTTTAAATATTCTTTAAGCTCTTTTTGAATAGAAAGATCAACTAATCCGTATTCAATATTGGCTTTTAACCAGCGCAAAGGATCCCCTGTAGTTAACCATTGTCCATTTTCAACGGTTTCGGCAATAACTAAATCATTTTTAGCCATATTATTTTCCAAATCAGCAAACCAAAGTTCGTTATCTTTACTTAAGCCCTGCTTTTTTAAAACGTCAAAAACTCTGGGACTAACAACAAATCTGCCGAATTGAGCCATATTAGATGGCGCTTGGTCTGCCGGCAGTTTTTCCATAACTCCATCTAACCGATTAGGAATCTCGCCTTTAGAAGCGTATTTAACACTACCATAGCGGTTAATTTCTTCCCAAGGTACTTGCTGAACTCCGGCCACAATGGCCGCCTGATATTTATCAAAAATAGTTATCAGTTTTTTAATAAATTCCCCTGGAGTTTTTTCTAAAAGCAAATCATCGCCAAAAAGATAAACAAAAGGCTCTTTATTCAACCATTTTTCAGCAGTTAAAGCCGGGCAAGCATTACCATAAGGCAATTTGGGATCTTGAGGAAGAAAATAAAGTTCGGCTTTCTGCCAAATAGCTTTTAAACTGTCTATATATTGGCTTTTGTCATTTTCTTTAAGATAATTTTCTAATTTTTCATCAGGAGTAAAATATTTTTTTTGTTCTACCGAGTCCGGACGATGTACAATCATAATTTGATCCAATCCAGCGGCAATTAACTCTTCAACCACCCACTGCAAATTAGGTTTGTCCAAAATTGGCAATAATTCTTTGGGATAAGCTTTAACCGTTGGTAGAAATCTGGTACCAAAACCAGCAGCGGAAATAACGGCTTTACGAATGGTTTGTTTATTTTTCATAAGATTCCTGTTGATTCATATTAAAGGTTATGATAGAATTTGTAGATTATGGCCTTGCCTACTACTTTTAAAAGTATACCGGCCTTTTTTAAAGAAGTCAAAAGCGAATTAACTAAAGTTACTTGGCTTTCCCGTCAACAAACTATTCGTTTGACTTCTATTGTTATCGGTGTTTCACTGGTAGTAGCGGCTTTTATTAGCAGCTTGGATTTTCTTTTTACAAAAATGATGGAAATTTTTATTAAATAGAGAATAAGAAATAAATGGATACTAAAGAAACAAACCATATCATTATTAAAAAAACTGAAGACGAAAATGCCCGTTGGTATGTCGTTCATACTTATTCCGGCCAAGAGCAACGCGTTGCCCAACAATTAAAACAAAGGGTGGAATCTATGACTTTGGAAAATCAAATTTCAGAGATCTTAATCCCCACTCAGGAAAGAATTGAAATTCGAGCCGGCGCTAAACTGCAAGTTAAAGAAAAAATTTTCCCAGGTTATTTATTGGTTAAAATGATTTTAACTGAACAAGCTTGGTTAACAGTCCGCACAACTAATGGTGTAACTGGTTTTATCGGCGTTGGTAATAAACCAACTCCTTTGGATGAAAAAGAAGTCGAAGTTATTCAAAAGTTTGTAGAGATGAAGGCGCCAAAATTCAAAGCCAAATTTTCAGTTGGTGAAGCTGTTAAAATTAGTGACGGTGCCTTTGCTGAATTTTTAGGCACAGTGGAAAACATTGACGAAGCTAAAGGTAAAATTAAAGTCTTAGTTAGTATTTTTGGCAGAGAAACGCCAGTAGAATTGGATTTATTACAAGTTTCAAAAATATAATTAATAAATATGGCAAAAAAAGTTAAAACTATTTTAAAATTAAATTTACCGGCAGGCGAAGCTACTCCAGCTCCACCAGTCGGTCCGGCTTTAGGCCAACATGGCCTACCGATTATGGACTTTGTTAAAGCTTACAACGAACAAACCCAACATGGCCTACCGATTATGGACTTTGTTAAAGCTTACAACGAACAAACAGCTTCTAAAAAAGGTCAAATTATTCCGGCTGTTATCACAGTTTTTGAAGATCGAACTTTTTCTTTTATTACTAAATTACCGCCGGTGGCTGAATTGATTAAAAAAGAATTGAAAATCGAAAAAGGCGCGAAAACGCCTGGCCGGGAACAAATCGTGACTATTACCAAAGAACAAGTTGAGAAAATTGCCAAAGAAAAATTAGACGATTTGAATTGTGGCGACGATGTTGCTGCTGCTAAAAACATTGTAATTGGCACTGCCCGCTCAATGGGAGTTAAAGTTCAGGAGTAAATATATGGGTAAAAAAAGAATTATTATTCTAGACGATTCCTCTGAATCTTTAGATAAAAAAACTAAAAAACAAAAAATCGTTAAAAAGGAAGAAATTCAAGACGAAATTGTTGAGGTGGCAGAAAAAGAAAATACAGAAGAGAAGATTACAAAAGAAAAAGCCACAGAAGATAAAAAAATCAATCCGCCAGCTGGCGGAAATAAAAAACCTCCTAAAAAAAAAACCTCCTAAAAAACGCGGTAAAAATTATTTAGAAGCTAAGAAAAAAGTTAAAAACGATAAACCATATTCTATATCAGAAGCAATCAAACTATTAAGTAGTGTTTCTTTTTCTAAATTTAAAGGCAGTGTTGATGCTCATATTAATGTTAAAGAAACCGGTTTAAAAGGCGAAATTTTATTCCCCCACTCCACCGGCAAAAAACAAAATATTAGAATTGTTGACGAAAACTTAATAAAAGACTTAGAAAAAGGTAAAATTGATTTTAATTTATTAATAGCTGAACCAAAAATGATGCCTAGATTGGTGAAATTTGCCAAACTTTTAGGCCCTCGCGGTTTAATGCCTAATCCTAAAAACGGTACTGTTACCGAAAATCCAGAAGAAGCAGTTAAAAATATGGCTGGTAAAATTCAATTTAAAACCGAAGCTAAATTCCCCTTAATTCATCTTTCCATTGGCAAAATTAATATGACAGAAAAAGAATTGGAAGAAAATTTTAAAACTTTAATTCAAACTGTCGGCCGCCGTAATATCGAAAAAGTCTTTTTATCACCAACTATGGGTCCAAGTATTAGAATTGATCTTAATTCGATTAATAATTAACCCTGTCTAATAGTGTTGACAAAGAAAGATTAAAAGCTTAAAATAAAAAAGTCCTAAGAAGTGGGTCGCGTTCATATAAACTAAACGTGATAAAACCTGCGGAGGAAGAATTAAATTAATTTTACCTCGCGTGTGGCGAGGTTTTTTTATAAAATGAAAAAGTCACAAAAATTATTTGCCATTGATGAACTTAAAGAAAAATTTAACCAAGCTAAAGCTTTGGTTTTTACTGATTATAGCGGATTAAAAGTTGAACAGATTAATAAGCTCCGCCAAGAAATTAAAAAAGATGGCGCTGAGTTTGAAGTAGCTAAAAATACACTTCTTTTTAAAGCTTCAGAAAATGGTGAATTTAAAATTGAAAAGAGTAATTTAGAAGGCAATACAGCTATTTTATGGCTCTATTCTGATAATATTGCTCCCTTAAAAACTCTGGACAATTTTATCAAGAAAAACGAATTACCGAAAATTAAATTCGGTTTCTGGAGTAAAAATGAATTGACCGCTGAACAAATTAAAGTTCTGGCTAATCTACCAGGCTTAGAAGAATTAAGAGCTAAATTAATTGGCTCACTTAAATCCCCTCTTTATAGACTTCATTCCAGTTTAAAAGGTAATCTAATAAAGTTGGTTTATATTTTAAAAGCTGAAGGGTTTACCCTGAACGAAATGAAGGGGGGTGAAAATTAATCATGGCAGAAGAAAAAAATGTCAACAAATTAATTGAAGAAATTGAAAAACTTTCCGTTTTGGAATTAAACGAATTAGTTGAAGCTTTAGAAGAAAAATTTGGTGTTACTGCAATGGCCCCAATGGCTGCCCCAGTTGCTACTGGAGCTGCACCTGCTGCTGAAGGAGAAATCCCTGAAGGTCAAACGACTTTTAATGTTATTTTAGCCGAAACCGGAGCCAATAAAATTGGTGTTATTAAGATGGTTCGGGAAATTAATCAAAATTTAGGTCTTAAAGAAGCCAAAGATTTAGTTGAAAGCGCTCCTAAAGAAGTTATTGGCAGCGTTAACAAAGCCACAGCTGAAGAAGCGAAGAAAAAGCTTGAAGAAGCTGGTGCTAAAGTTGAATTAAAGTAAATTTTTTTAATTAAAAAACTTTGAATTGCCCCCTTTTTAGGGGGTAATTTTATGGAAAAAATTTTTTGTCAATATTAATTAATATTTTCTTTGTAAAATAAAATCAATACCGCTAATAATTTGATCTTTAGCTGGCTGTTTTGATAAAAATCCTAATTTTTGATTAAAAATCTTTTTCGCTTCTACCGCTAATTTTTCTGCTAATTTTCCCCCATAATCTAAACTACCGTGTTTTTCCATCATTTTTATGACCCAACCAACTTCTGCTGGCGTCTTTTCTGCTCTTTTTTTACTCATAATTACCAAAAACTTCTCCTTTTCTGATCCCTTAATGGTTTTGTAAAGATGGGTTAACATGATTGTTCTTTTACCTTCATAAATATCGTTTCCTTTTTGTTTTTTTAAACCGGAAAAATCAGAAGTCAAATCTAAAAGATCGTCTTTAATTTGAAAACAATAGCCTAAAGGCTTAGCAAATTCGTAAATCGATTCCAATTGTTCGTTTGTCGCTCCGGCCAAAATAGCCCCTAATCTCATCGGTCCGGCAATACTATAATAAACAGTCTTGCCGTCAAAAATAAAAAAACAATCCTCATCAGTAAGGTTATCTTTATTCTCCTGAGTCCATTTAATTTCAACAGTTTGGCCCAAAGTCGTTTTGCTCAACATTTGGTAAAACTCGTCCATAATAGCAAAAGTTTTTTGCGATCCTAAAACTTCTTCGTTATCCCTTAGCATCTTCCACATAATAATATGTAAAGCATCAGCGGCATTAACCGCCAATTCATCCCCATAAAGACATTGCAAAGTCGGTTGACCGCGGCGCTCTAAAGAATGGTCTTCAAAATCATCATGAGCCAAAATCCAATCTTCTGAAGTCTGCATCGCTGAGGCGGTTTTAATGGCTTTAATCTCCGGGAAACCCATGGCTTCGGCCGTTAAAAGTAAAAAGGTCGGACGTAAATATTTACCTTTTCTTTGAGGATAATCAACAACCATTTGCCAATGATAATCAACTTCTTTTTGATATTTTTGAGGAATTTTTAACTTCCCTTTTAAAGGAAGCGGATTTTGAAGATAATTTTCAATTTCTTGCCAAATTAATTCTTTTTTGTCTTTTAAGACCTCGACGAAGTCCATAGTAAATTATATCATTTTTAACACTCAAAGAAAAAGAAAATATACTCCTAGATAAAAGAGACAAATTATAACTTTGCAAAAACTAAACTGTTTTTAAACTTAGTCCCCCATCAATCACAACTACCTCACCTGTCATTGCATCATTTTTAACAATTGCAATAGCCATTTCGGCAATTTCTTCAGGCAAAATCAGTCTTTCAATTAATTGCTCTCTCTCACTTTTCGTAATATCTTCTTCACTAGTGCCTTTCCAAGACGGCGTTTTTACATATCCAGGAGCAATCGCATTTATTAAAATCTTTGGAGATAAATTCTTCGCCATCATTTGAGTAAAATGGCTGACTGCAGCTTTCGATGCTCCATAAGCTGGGAATTCTTTACAGCAAATTTTCCCTTCAGCATAAATTGATGATATGTTAAGAATCTTTCCTCCATTTTTCATTAATTCTACAGCTTTACCCGTACAAAAAACTGTTGAGAATAAATTCACTTGAAAAACTTCTTTCCAAACTCCCATATCAAAAAGTTTATTAAAACCATTTACCCCAACGTTATTAATTAAAATATCCAAAGTCTTAAAATTTTCCATGATATACTTAAAGAGTTTATTAATGTCATCTTCTGAACGCATATCTACTTTAATTGGTAGCACTTTGACACCTAACGGCTCAATTTCTTTAACAATATCTTCCGATTCTTTACGCTTCAAATTGTACGTAAAAATTACACTACAACCTTCTTTTGCGAATGCCATAACAATAGCCTTGCCAATCCCACCACTACCTCCAGTTATTAGAACAATTTTATCTTTTAAATTCATAATAATGATATTATAAACCGAAAGGTAACATAATTGTAATTGTTTCAGATCTAAATCTTTTAGAAAAATATACCTATAGGCTTCCTAAACATCGTTCTCTGTATTTCAACGCTAACCTATTGTCGATTTCAATTATGAGTGCTGCTTCAAAACAACGAATAGCAATTTGATAAAATCCTTGATCAAAAAACTTTTGTCCTTGTTTAATGTGTTTCTCTGCTGAACAATTTTGCCAATATGATAATTCAGGAGTTTGAGGAGAGGTTTTTGCTAACTCTTTTAAAGTTTTTTGTGCAGACTCAAAATTGCCTTCCGCAGCTTGAATTATTGCAAGTTCTATTTTTACTTTAGGTAGTAATTCCCTAGGTAAAGTAATCCTTTTAAGGATATAAATTGCTTCTTTATATTGGTTTATCCCTGAAAGAGCTTTTGCCAATCTATACTGAATTTCTGTATTGTTGTTTTCTTTTGTCTCACTTCTAATACAAGCAAGTGCCATAGAATATTGTCCAAGCGCTAAAAACTGATCAATTTTAATTAATTTATCTTCAACTCTATCTTTGTGTAAAACTTTTATTCTACGTTTTAAAACCGATTGGTTTGGATTTCTGGTAAGGGATTCAATAATTCTATCTTTTGCATGAATTAGCCAGTTGGGATGACTATCAATCCTTGTAGTTTCTATGAATTTAAAAAATAGTTTTCTATTTCTCTTATATTGTAACTCTCTATCCGCAAGTCGAATCGGATGATCTATATGTAGCCCTGAGGCAGAATAGAGAGGGATTATATATTGGTTAGCACCGATAGCCTTTGCGGCTAAATAACCATCTGTACAACCCCAACCAATTAATCTTTCATCATATCCCCCAATCTTATTAAACACAGATCTTGAAAGGCTAAAAAGAGCACCGATTACCATATCTGGGAGCAACCATGCGTCATCATCAGGCATCCATAAACTTTGTAAATTACCCAATTTTCTAAAGTGGTCGCTTGCTAAACACATATTATTCGGCCATCCAGGAACTGGGAAAATTATTCTCTCGTCATCAGAGAAAAAGGAACCGATATAACTACCGTTTCCCCTAATGAGGCACGGATTTACACGAAAATCAGTTTCAGATATGTTTTGACGAAAACCAGTGAAGAGTGCATTTGGAGTTTTCTTATGAGCTGCTACAAAATGCTCGATTGTATAGTACCCAAGTACCATATCAGAATCGCAAGAAATAATTATGTCACCTTTGGCTATACTTATACCTGTGTTTAAAGCTTGTGCCTGTCCATGATTTGTTTGCCTAATAATTGTAAGATTTAATGACAAATCAAAACTGATAATACTTTTCCAAGTGTTATCAGTTGATCCATCATCCACAACTATAACTTCTAATCTATTCTGATAATTAATATTGAAACTACTTTGTTCTATTGATATTAAACATGCAAGAATTGAGTTCTGTACATTATAGGCAGGGATAACAACTGATACTGTAAGGGGTTGTTCTGAACCTACTTTTTGAGGTAAAACATTAGGATCCAATAAAAGTTCACCGTAAAAATTATTACGCTCAGAAATTATTTGCTTTAAAAATTTTGATGTCACGGTTTTTCAAGCACCCATACAATGGCAATTGGTAAATCTTTAAGTGCGGTTTCTACAGTTTTTTCTTTTAAATCAAAACCCGTTCTAGCTAATCTTATATGTTTTTGTTCCACTGTTGGCTCTAAACACTGTACTACTTTTAACCCAAGGCGCTTAAAAGATTTAAAATAACTACTATACCAGTGAATATAATTTGGAACATAACCATAATTACCTGATTTATCAGAAAAATCAGCTTGACCTCCTAATGCAACTAACCAAGGATGTATATCAGAAATGACAATGTGCCCTTTTAATCGTACAACCCTAAACAATTCAGACAGCGCTTCATCTATGTTTGGTAAATGTGTAAGAGCTAATGCGCAAATTACCAAATCAACGCTTTTATCATTCAGCGGGATTTTTACTAAATCTCCTTGTAAAAAATTAATTTGTTTACTTTGATTTTTTCTTGCTTGAAACAGCATATCGGGCGATAAATCAATTCCAATTACTTTATGACCAAGGGAATTTAAAAATTCACTATATCTTCCAGTTCCACAAGCTATATCTAATGCATCTCCCGGTTTAAATTTCTTAAGTACAGATCTGACTATCGGCCCTTCAACTTCCATAAGTAAGTTAGGTATATTATCGTATGTTTCAGCCCATGTTTTGTAACCTTTAGCAATATCGAAAACTGAGACTCTCTTAAGAGTAGATGTTTTGTTAACCAAGTTTTTAATTTCTTTAAGGATTGGTTTTGCATCTTTATCATCACCAACAAGCCAGTTTCTCAAAAGAGCTAAACCCGCCAAGCCTATATCATGCTGTTTCCTGTAGGACATTATAACGCTTATAATATGATAGTTTCGTTAAAAGTACAAACTCTGGTTTATAAATGATAAACTATAACCAAACTAGATATATGAATAATTTGGAAGTTTTCTATAAAAAAACAGTACCTTATAACTATCGGAAGAAGAATTTGTTATTTAAGGTATCACAATCTCTATTTAGTTCACATGACATCGATCTTGGAACAAAGCATCTTTTACAGACTTTAGATAGTGAGGGTTTTAACAGCTACAAAAAGGTCTTAGATTTAGGTTGTGGATACGGACCAATAGGTATTTCTTTAAAAAGCTTTTACAAACCAAGTATTGTCCATATGGTAGACAGAGATGCGCTTGCATTAGATTTTAGTAAACAAAACGCAGAGCTAAATGGTTTGGAAGGAATAAAATTATACGGCAGTTTAGGATATGATGACATTTCTGATAGGGATTTTGATTTGGTTATTTCAAATATACCTGCAAAAGTAGGTGAACCAGTACTTTCCCATATTTTAGAAGACGTGAGATTTTACATAAAACCAGAGGGACGTATTGCGATAGTAGTTATTGATGCAATTGGCGATTACGTTACTAAAGTCCTTGAATCAAATAAAAATATTAATATCACATTTCGTAAAAGATGGCCAGGTCATTTAGTTTTCCATTATAAGTTTTCTTCTAATATATTCAACGAATCAAAACCGAAACTTGGTGCTTTTGAAAGAGGAATATACAAACGTGGCCAAAAAGATATTTATGTCAATGATTTAGAAGTTTCAATAAATACATCGTATGGTTTACCGGAATTCAATATCCTTAGCTATGAAACAGAAATGCTCCTCGCAAAGATAGAGAATCTTAAAGGCAAACAAATAAAAAGAGCTCTTGTGTTCAATCCCGGTCAAGGATTTATATCTTCCGCTTTATCTAAAATTTGTAAAGTAGATGAAGTTAATTTAGTTGATAGAGATTTAGAATCACTAAGAGTTTCTAGAGAAAATATGATTTCCAATGGGTATGATTCAAAAAAGATATTTTTATTTCACGAAACAAGCTTTTCAAAAATTAACCCTAAATCTGTCGATTTGGTATTGGGGATTCTTGATGACAAAGAAGATCCCAAAGTTCACCAAATGTTTACAAAAGAATTATCAGAAAAACTTTCAAATAATGAACTTATGATTTTGGCATCTGGATCCACGCCAATTATTCGAATAGAATCATTTGTCCGAAAAGAAAAACTATTTGAAGTTGTAGAACGACAAAAGTCAAAAGGTAAAAGTATTATAGTTTTAAAAAACAGAGTTTAATATACGGATTTAACGAAGTGATTGCCCCAATACAAAGCAACTGGCCTTATAACAAAAAACAAAACTTCTGAACTATATTTTAGTTTATTTTTTATCAAAGCTTTTAGCACTAACGTATGTAGATCAAAACGAAGAAGATCTTTTAAAAGTAAAAATATACTGTATCTTTCTCCAACTTGTTTCCAACCGAGACCTTCATTAGACACGCGTTTGAATAAAGATTTAATTGTAGTATATGAATGAGCATGCAATGTAGCTGCCTTTTTGTTAAATATGCTTACATAGCCTGAATTATAAGCTCGTTTTTGAAAAATCTTGTCTTCACAATATGATACGCCACTAAAACCTCCGTTTTCCCATACTTTTTTTCGAAAAGCCATATTCACACAAGACAGACCTATATTCCCATATTGTTTAAAGAATCTTTTCCCTTCACTTGTATAAAAGAATAAATAATTGCGTTCCCAATAAAAAAAGTTGGGATAATTTTGGTCTCCATGTTTTGGACATCTATGTTCTCCCTGTACAATATCTGCTTTATTGGACATCATTGGCTCAACCAACTCTTGAAGCCAGGAGTTAGTTGTAGGTAACGCATCAACAGAAACTGTAACAACATATTCCCCTGAAGTATTTTTACAAACAAAATCTCTGGATACACCTAAATCAAATTTACCGGGAGAGATTTTTATAATCTTTGAAGAGAATGGTTTTAGTCTTCTTAGAGTATCTTTTCCTTTCCCATAATATAAAACAATCAGTTCATATAGCAGTTTTGTTTTTTGTTTAGATAATCTTTTTAAAAATTCATCTAATATGAAGTTACTATCTCGAACCATTATTGTAACTGAAATTAAATCTTTCATATTTATTTCCAGTTTTTTGGCACCAATTTATTCGGGAGTTCCAACTCAGTATAGATATATTTTTGAGGTCCCTGTTTTTTCGCCCATTCCCATGTTTCTTTAAGGGCTTTTTCGAGCGGTGTGTCTTTGTATCCAAAAATTTTTCTAATTAAGTTGTGATTAGATATAACATTATGAACTTCTTGTACACGATCGGGTAAATATTTTGGTGAAACAATATGTCCGCTTATCTTCTGTATGACTTCAGAAAGTTGGTTTATAGACCAATCAAGATCAGAACCGACATTGAATGTCATTCCTGATACTTTTTCGAAACCAGAACGATAGATAATATCTACAACATCTTTTACATAAGAGAAACACCTTCTCATTTCTCCATTTCCATAAATAAAATATGGTTCCCCTATTAGAATATGATTCATAAATAAAGTGACCACATTTCTATATGGATCATTCATATTTTGCCTTGGGCCGAATACGTTATGCGGTCTGATAATTACATATTCAAATCCATGTACCTGACTCATAATCTTAAGAGAATTTTCAATAGTGAGTTTACTAACTCCATAAATGTCTTGGGGAGCTGGTGTATCGGATTCTTTAAATGGAGTTTTAATTGAACCATATACGGCTACACTTGAACTAAAAATCACACGCTTAAGTTTTCCTGCGCGGATTGACGGAACTAAAGTATTGAAAAACACATCAATATTATTTGTAGTAATATCTATTGGAGAAAAAAATGATTTTCCCTCGGCAGCATTAGCCGCCAGAGCAAAAACTACTTCTGGTGCTACGGACTCGATTATTTTCTTCGCTCTAGCTGTATCTCTGAGATCAAGGCAGAAATTGTGACATCTAGGGTTCTTATTCCTATTCGTTCTTGAAATTCCATAAACTTCATGGTTATACGCCAATAGGATATCTACCAAGTGTGACCCAATTAAACCAGACTGCCCTGTTACAAGAACTTTCATTTATGGTAAATTATCCACAATTTATCTCTAAATTGCAATATTTGTGAAAATTTTGCCAATGATATAGAATACAATTTATGGCTAAACTTGTTTTAACAGCTGAAAATTTTGCTTTTGGTCCAATAGGTAAACTCCTTGATATAGTCGACCTTCTTAAAAAGCAAAAGCATGAGCTTACTTTTGCCGGATTTGGTACATCTCTTCAACTTGCCAAAAATTATCCTTTTGACACAATATATGAAATAGATACAGATAATCCTGAATCTAATTCTAAACTTGAAGAAATTATCTCTAGAGCAGATATGCTTATTAGCTCAATGGACATCCCTAGCATAAAAGTTGCACAACGGCTAGGTAAGTTGACCACTTGGATTGATTGTCTGTTTTGGTTTTGGGATTCTATACCAGAAGAAGTATTAAATGTTGATTTATATATCATAGAGTGTTTAATGGACGATAGAAATAACGAAAAGAAATTCGCAAACAAGATAAAAAACTTTTTTAAAGTGGGACCAATAATAGGCAAAATGAACGGAGGCAGTCGAAAAAATCAAGCTCTGATTTCTTACGGAGGCGGAGAAGCTCATTATTGGTACAAGGAAGGCTGTGATACAAATTATCCATCTGTAATGACAAACATTCTTTTTAAAAATGTTGATTGGAATAAGTTTGATAAGGTAATAGTCGCAACGAGTGAACGAATAGTTAAGGAATTATCTAAGAAGTTTTCTAATTCTTCGTTTGAATTCAAAACTTTGGCTCACGACAAATTTCTTGACGAGCTCTCACACTCTGAAGTTATTCTTATAACGCCTGGTTTAGTAACCACAGAACTCTCTTTTGAATCCGAAACACCAACAATATTTCTTCCGCCCTCAAATAATAGTCAATACCTGCAACTAGATCAATTTATTAAATATGATCTAGCACCTGCACATGTACATCTATCAGATTTTTTACCGAGGTTAGAGCTTAAAGGTATACCTCTACGTGATAGTAGCCAAATGGTCTTAAAGCAGCTCAAGGAATTTGAACAGTCATTCAAAATACAAAAGCTTGTTGGTGACCGATTAAACAAGCTTATGCAAGAAAAAGATAAATGGTCAAATGAGTTTATATCCAAAGGCAAAAAGTTTATAGATTCGTTAGGTGGCAATGGAGCATACGCTACAGCTGACAAGATAAAACAGATTCTTACCCTTAACGGTTTTCACTAAATAACTGTCTCATTTCACTGCAATCCTTTCAAATTTTCTAAAACAATCTTTTGCTAATCGTCTAATAATCGACTATCATTCGACCAGGTGTTAAAAATATTGGGCAAACAATTGGAGAAAATTAATTAGGGTGCAATTTCTGGATGTATATCTTCGAGGTTTTTAAGACGATTTTCGTGGTTTGAAACCGTATAGGAAAGGGTTGTTTGTTCTTCCCTGATTATCTTTAGCTCCCCCATGACTTCATCCATTTTAGAAAAGAGTTCATCTTTTGTGGGAAGGATTTTAATCTTTTCTTCGAGTTTTTCATCTAGAAGTTCTTCTATCTGATCAAAGTCTTTCTGGTTTAGGCTCATGTTTTTATTGAAACATAACAAAATTACCGAGTCAATTAGGACTTTTTGGGCCAGAGGTTAAGAATTATTTGACAAAATAAATAAAACATCATATTATGGGTGCAATTGGAGGATTATGGCTAATAAATGCGAAAACTGTCCTCAAAATTGCTGTATTGATTTTAAAATTGCTAAAGAGCTCATCGATCCTAAAGGATTAGAAAAAGAATTGGCAAATTTTTCCTTCATTAAAAGAACCCTCTCAAAAATTATCCTTGATCCGCACGGTTACGATCGTCTAGTTGGGATTTATAATTGCGGAAGGTTTAAATTAGAAGATAAAACCTGTCATAATTATTTCATTGAAAAACGACCATCTTTCTGTTTAAATACCGGCATTACTTCTATCCCTCATGAACAATGTTTGTTAAAATCTAATTTAGATGATAGAAAAAAAGCTTAATTTAGGTATTGTTTTTGGCGGTAAGTCTCCTGAACATGAAGTTTCCATTATTACTGCCTTTCAGGTTTGGCCATGGATAAATAAAAAAAAATATCAACCCTTTTTAATCTACCTTAACTATAATAACCAGGCTTTTTTATGCCCTTCTATCAAAAAACAAAATTATCAAAAATTTATAGAAAACACTCTTAGGAAAAAAGATTATCTGAATTTTATTAAAGGCGGTGTTTGTCTTAAAAAGGGCTTTTTGAAAAAAAAGATTGATCTGGATACGGTTCTGCTTCTGACTCACGGCGGTAGCGGCGAAAATGGACAAATTCAGGGCCTTCTGGACTTCTTTGATATCCCCTACACTGGCAGCAATCTTTTAACCAGCGCCATTACCATGGACAAAGTTTTAACTAAAGAATCTTTTACTAAAATAGGTTTAAAAACTTTGCCTTATTTCTGGTTTGAGTACAAAGATTTTAAAAAAGATCAAAAGCAAACAATCGCTGACATTGAAAATAAATTAAAATACCCGCTTTTTGTCAAACCAGCCAGAAGCGGCTCAAGCATTGGCATTAATAAGGTTAAAAACCGAAAAGAATTGGTTGGAGCTATTGATAAAGCCGCTGTTTTTGATAACAAAATCTTAATTGAAGAAAGTTTGAAAGATGCGATTGATATCAACTGCGCGGTTATGGGCGGTTCAAATCCCCTTATCTCTCCTTGCGAACAACCCTTATCAGATGAACAATTCCTCTCTTTCCAAGAAAAATATTTAAAAGGCAGTAAGAACAAAGGTATGGCCAGTTTATCTAGAATTATTCCTGCTCCTATTCCAGAAAAAAAGACCTTAGAAATAAAAAACATGGCTAAAATAATTTTTGAAGAAATAATTCTTTGGGGCATGAGTCGAATTGATTTTCTTTACCAAAAGGAAACCAGCAAAGTTTATCCTAATGAAATAAATAGTATCCCTGGCTCTTTGGCTTTTTATCTCTGGCAGGCAAAAAATATTCAGCCCCAGCAGTTAATTGACAAAATGATTGATTTAGCCATAGAAAGAAAAAAACAGGAAAAGAAGATAAAATATTTCTTTAAAAGCGAAATCTTAAATCAGGGATAAAATTATTTTTTTCCTAAAGACTTAAAAATAATGATCAGGTAAATCGTTTTCTAAAAGGATAACGGTTGGCGGACGTAAAAAAGACCTTATTTTTTCCTCAAAATTATCATTTTTATCAATTATAATTATTCTTAAATTTTTTTTACCTGCTTTTTGAGCTCCTTTAATTAAACTTTCTTTATTAGTTTGTCCCACTATTACTAAAATATCTGCTGTTTTAGCTGAATCATAAGCCGCTTTTTCGTTTAAAGAAAACTGCTTTTCACCAAGTTCAATCATCCCTGGGGTAACCACAATTTTCTGATAGCCACGATAGCCTCCTAGTTTTTTTAAAGCTCTGGAGAAACCCAAAGGATTGGAGTTATAAACATCCTCAAGAATAATCAGGTTTTTATTGATATTCCGAATTGTCAATCG
This sequence comes from Candidatus Shapirobacteria bacterium, assembly GCA_026395335.1. Lineage (GTDB taxonomy): Bacteria > Patescibacteriota > Microgenomatia > PFEM01 > JAPLYW01 > JAPLYW01. The sequence continues at coordinate 2,459 of JAPLYW010000016.1, read as the reverse complement.
ATATTCTGGCGTAGCAAAAGTCTTTAATCTTTTTTTAACTTTCAATGAAGAGATTGCTAAATTTTTAGCGATCTCAAGAATAGTTTTTTCAAAATCAATAAATTGATGGTCTTTTAAAGGATAAAAAAAGTTATTTTTGTCTTTGATAAACAAGTTTGTTGCTGGCGTAATAAAATCACCAATCTCAAATTTAGTTTTTCTAATAGAATCGATCGTCCCAAAACGTTCTAAATGCATCCAACCGATAATAGTAATTATGCCATAATTAGGCTTGATTAAATTCCCAATCTGTTTTATATCCCCTCTTTGATAAGCTCCGGCCTCAACAATTAAAACCTGATGTTTTTTGTTTAGTTTTTTAAGCAAAAACCAAGCAATTCCCAACTGAGTATTAATATTACCTGGAGTTTTCAAAACTAGATATTTTTCTTCCAAAACCCAAGCCAGCATTTCTTTAAAAGTCGTTTTGCCATAACTACCGGTTATAACGATTTTAATTAGATTGGGAAAAAATTTTAACTTTATTTTCGCTAAAAAAATGATTATTTTACCTAAAAAAAGAAAAACATGAGCCAAAATACTGTTAGCTACCCCAACTGCCTTTTTAAAACCCAATAAAGGGCTTAAGAGGCAGGAAGAAATGATTGTTAGAATAATCCTTGAAGTAAATTTTAGTTTGTTTTTCCTTTCCTCTAAGGATTCTATTTTATTTTTCTTTAACCAGACAAAATAACGGGAAGTTTGATATTCCTCAAGCTGAAGTAAATAAAGTAATTTTTTTAAATTAGTCTTTTTCATTAATAAATTGGCTTATTAATTGAGCTACCATCTTTGGTTTTTGCCAAAAAGGGAAATGATCGCCTTCAACTAAAACCAAACGGCTTTTTTTTATCAAACTTTGCATTAACTTCCCGTTAGAAACCGGCAATTCCCTATCTTCTTTACCCCAAATAATCAAAGTAGAAAGATTAATTTTGGCAAAAACTGGTTGAATATCCTCCTTAACGATATTTTTAAATAAAACCAAAAGATCCCCTGCTTCTCGATAGTCACGACTGGCAAAAAGTCTTTTTATCTTAAAAGGAATTCTTTTTGAAATAGATGAAGAAACTAACTTCGATAAGGTTTTTGTATGCGGTATACCAGAACTAGCTATTAGAATTAGTTTTTTAATCATTTCCGGATTTTTAGCCCCAATAATAGCCGCAACCTTACCGCCAAAAGAATGACCAACCAAAATAATTTTTTTTAACTTTTTTTTCTGAAGCCAAACGGTAATTAATCTGGCGTAATCAAAGGAGGAAAAATCATCAGTTGGTTTTTTTGTCCGACCAAAACCAGGCAAATCAATTAGAAAAAGTTGATAATTTTTACTTAAAAAAGTAACTAAAGGAAGAAAAGAACGACCTGACTGTTGCCAACCATGAAGGAAAACGATTGGCTGACCTTTTTCTCCAAATTCAAGATAATTAATCTGCACAAATTATTTTAACACTACGGAGCTAATTCTTTCCAGAGAAAGTTAAAGTACCAAAGATTATTGTCTGCATCTTTATAAGAACTCATGATAAAATCCGGACGGGCAATAAATTTCTCAACTGATGTGGTTTGATTACGGGAATCCTTAAAATCACGGCCAAAAATTACTTGAGGAGCAGTAAAAGTCCCCTGTCCTTCAAAAGCTATAGCACCCGAAGAAGTATCAATTCTATTATCGGCCACAAACATTCCCTGGGCTTTGGTTTCGGAAGTGTTAAAAACAATACTGCCGGTAGCGGCAATCGCCAAAAAGCTGCCTTTAGGAACAATGATATTGGTATTAATAGAAACATCACCCTCTACTAACAAAACTATCCAGCGATTGTTTCCTAAAGACCAGTTTCCACTTAAAGTTCTACTGGATTTGGCATAATAAACTTTGTCTTCGGAAGGAGCATTAGTACCATTACTACTGGAATAATTTTCTGTGGCCATTTGTGTAGCGAATTTTTTCTTGAAAAACTGGAAAGATCCGTAAATCTAAGAAAAACCGCTACCTAAATTAATCCCATCAGTATCCTGATGAACAATAACTCCCGGCCAATTATCCAATTCTAAGGATAAATTTCGGTCGGTAGCTGTTTCCGGAATTACATCGGTCAAATTTCCGCCGGTATAAACATCCCCACCTTGTGTTTGAAACCAAGATTTTACTTCTACAGAAACTGGAACTGAAGTCGGAGTTGAACAAGAACCGGATGGGTTTAAAAGAGCTTGAGCCGTAATTGTGGTTGAGCCTACATTATTACCATAAACCGCTACAGTATAAGGAGCTGAAGAAACATAAGTTGGATTTAACGAAGCGATTGTTGAATTTGCAGAAGTAAAATTTACCCGGCTAACACTGCCATTTTGAACAATCACATTAGCAGTTAAAAGTTGACTATCACCTAATTGAAATTTTAAAGACGAAGGCGATA
>JAPLYW010000013.1 GCA_026395335.1 Candidatus Shapirobacteria bacterium | reverse complement strand
CCGGCTGGTAATAATCATAATAAGAAACAAAATAACCAACGCCGTTTCCCGGAAAATATTCTTTAAATTCCTGATAAAGCTGAGCAGCTAAAGTTTTATTGTGAGAAATAATTAAAGTCGGTTTTTGCGTTGCTTCAATAACTTTGGCCATCGTATAAGTTTTACCACTGCCGGTTACTCCCAATAAAACTTGATGGGGTAATTTATTTTTAACCCCATTTGCTAATTTATTGATAGCTTGCTGTCGGTCGCCAGCAGATTGATAGGGAGAAATTAATTTAAATTTCATTTACTACTTATTTTACCATATTCCTATATTCCAGAACTTGACTTTTATCCTGTAGTATGATACTATAGCTGTAGATCCTAAAGTAAAGGTTAATTCTAATACTTTAGGATTTTTTAATGGGAAAAAATTTGTTCATCTTAATCTTTGCTGTCTTAATGACAGCTTCAATCATGCCTAAATCCGTTCAAGCTCAAGAAATTAAGCTGACGATGGCAGGAACTTCAGCCATCCTTAAAAATGAATCAGATTTAGCTTTAAACGAGAAAAATCAACGTATTTTGCAGCTGGAAACCTTTCTTAAAAAATATAATTCACCCTTGTCTAGTTATGCCAAAGATTTTATAGAAACGGCTGATAAATACCAGATTGACTGGAAATTAGTACCGGCAATTACCGGAGTAGAATCTACTTTTGGCCGACAAATTCCTTATAACTCTTATAATGCTTATGGTTGGCAAAACGGTGGTTACAGATTTAATTCTTGGGAAGAATCAATCGAAAAAGTTACTAAAACTTTGAAAGAAAAGTATTACAGCCGTGGTTTAGATACCCCTTATAAAATTGGGCCTATTTATGCTCCTCCTTCTAAAACTTGGGCCGGAAGAGTCTCTATGTTCATGAAGCAGATTGAAAATTTTCAGACCAGTAACTCCAGCTCACTATCTTTAACCATTTAAAAAAAATAATACAGGTTTGAATCTTTTTTCAAATAAACCAATTTGGTAAAATGAACATAATGGGCCGGAGTGGCGAAACTGGCAGACGCGCAGGATTTAGGATCCTGTGGGGAAACCCTTGGAGGTTCGAGTCCTCTCTCCGGCACTTATTTGATAAAGTTTCGTTATTTTTTCCAGAAGAATTATTCCTTTTAAAATGATTTTCTGCTATAATTTGACGATTGGATTTGAAGGGTATTTTTTATGAAAAAAATCTTTAATTTTATTAAAAGACACAAAATTTTGAGTATTTTTATTCTAGTATTAGTCATTATCTTAGGAGTGACTATTCCTTTAAGAGTTAAAGCCTCAGTTAAAAAAAATCAGCCGCAAACCGCTTTAGTACAAAAAGAAAATTTGCGTTTAAGCATTTCTGCTACCGGTACAGTTCAATCGGAAAATCAGGTTGATTTAAAATTTCAAACCTCCGGACTTTTAACCTGGGTTGGTGTTAAAGAAGGCGATAAAGTTAAAAAATGGCAAACAATCGCTTCATTGGATAAAAGAGAATTAGAAAAGAATTTAATTAAAACATTACGTGACTATAATAAAGAAAGATGGGATTTTAATGAAGCTGGAGAAGTAACCTATAAAGATCAGATTATTACCGATACCCTGAAAAGAATTTTAGAAAAAAATCAATTTGATTTAGATAAAGCTGTTTTAGATGTAGAAATTAAAGATATTGCTCTTAAATTTGCTAATCTAACTTCACCGATTGACGGAATTGTTACTCACATTGAAACTCCAATCGCCGGTATAAATATCACTCCGGCTGGCGCAGTTTTTACTATCGCTGATCAAAATTTAATGAAATTTACCTCCAATATTGACGAAGTTGACATTAATCAAATTAAGAACGGACAAAAAGTTTTAATTATTCTTGATGCTTATCCTAATGAACAATTTGAAGGAACGGTTAATAAAATTGGTTTTGCCTCAGTTACTACCAAAGGCGGAGGAACCGCCTTCCCAGTTGAAATAAAGATGCCTAAAAATGATGATTTGCGTTTCAAGGTTGGGATGAATGGTGATATTGAAATTATTTCTGAAGAAAAAGAAGCTGTTTTAACCGTTCCTAACCAAGCTTTATACCAAAAAGATAACCATGACTTCGTCAAAATTTTGGAAAACAACAAGATAAAAGAAATTGAAGTGAAAAAAGGTTTGGAAACTGACACAAAAACAGAAATTTTAGAAGGCCTCTCTGAAGGCCAAAAGGTCATCACCAGTGAAAAATCCTGATCTTCTACGCTGCGAAAAAGTCAACAAAACTTATCAAATGGATTCTTTATCCATGCCGATTTTGCGTGATATTAATCTGACGATTAAAAAAAACGAATTTATCTCTATTGTCGGACCTTCCGGTTCCGGTAAATCAACTTTGATGCATTTAATTGGTCTTTTAGATACCCCTACCAGCGGCCGGATTTTTCTTGATAACGAAAATATTTCCCAACTTTCAGAGGAAAGAATGGCTAAATTAAGAAATCAAAAGATTGGATTTGTTTTTCAAACTTTTAATTTAATCCCCAGAACTTCAGCCCTAGCCAATGTTGAGTTACCTTTAATTTATGCCGGCGTTCCGGATGAACAAAGAAAAGAAAGGGCTTTAAAAATGCTTCAAGCAATGGGCCTTGGAGAAAGAGTTAATCATTTTCCCAACCAACTTTCCGGAGGTGAACAACAACGGGTAGCCATCGCCAGAGCCCTAATTAATAACCCCAGCTTAATTCTAGCAGACGAGCCTACCGGTAATTTAGATTCTAAAACCGGTGCTCAAATTATGGAAATTTTAAAAAAATTAAAAAAGGATGGCAACACTGTTGTTTTAGTTACTCATGATCTGGAAGTAGCTAAAATCGCTGATAGAATTATTAAAATTTATGATGGAAAAATTATTTGAAACCCTAAAATTAGCTGCCAAAACCCTTAAAGCCAATAAATTACGGTCTTCATTGACTATGTTAGGAGTAATTATCGGCGTCACTTCAGTTATTCTTTTAGTTTCTATTGGCTCCGGCTTAAAAAGCTATATCACCGGTCAGCTGGAAGATTTGGGCTCCAATCTTTTAATGGTGATGCCCGGAGAAATGGAAATGGGCAGTGAAAGCAGTGGCAGTATGCCGGGAGCCGGCATGGCCGCGCCAAAATTTACTATGAACCACCAGAAAGAGTTGCAGGCCAAAGGCGTCAACATTAAAAGAGTTATGGCTTATACCGAAAATAATGCTACTCTGGCTTACGCCGGCAAAAAACATATTACTCAGGTAGCTGGTGTCACTTATGAATATCCAGACATCAGAAACCAAAAAGCGGTTTTGGGAACTTTTTTTAATGTTTCCCAACAGGAATCAGCTAAAAAAGTGGTTGTTCTGGGAGCCACCGTGGCAGAAAAACTTTTTGGTTCAGAAAACCCAGTTGGCAAAAAAATCACTCTTTCCGAAAGCAAATTCACTGTCCTGGGAGTTTTAGAGAAAAAAGGCGCTTTGGGCGGCAATGATATGGACAACCAGGCTTTCATCCCTGTCCCAACCGCTCTGGATACCTTTGAAATGGATTACGTTCTGGCTTTTTGGGTTCAGGCCAAAAGCAAAGAGCAGGTTGAACCAGCCAAAGAAGAAGTTAAAAAGATTTTATTAAGAACTTTAAAAGACGATGAATTTTCGGTTATAGATACCAAAGGCTTATTATCTATGGTCAGCCAGATTCTAGGGACTTTAACCGTAGCTTTAGCTGGCATTGCCGGTATTTCTTTATTAGTTGGAGGTATTGGCATTATGAATATTATGTTGGTCTCAGTTATGGAAAGAACCAAAGAAATTGGCTTAAGAAAAGCTATTGGGGCTACACCAAAAATAATTATGACTCAATTTTTAATCGAATCGATTGTTCTTTCGGTTGGCGGGGGATTAATCGGTATTATTCTTGGTTTTAGCGGCTCGGTTTTAATTAACCAGTTTTTCCCAGCTATAGTTACTGTTTGGTCTATCTTGCTTGCTTTTTTAGTATCAGTTATAATTGGAGTTGTATTTGGGGTAATGCCAGCGGCAAGAGCCGCACGGTTAAACCCCATTCAAGCTTTAAGATATGAATAATGATATTATTTTTAACGAAGCGATTATTTTTCAAAATCAAGAAAACTCTCTTGTTACCAAACCAGAAGAAGATGTCGAAGTTAAACAAGAGCAAAAACCTCTTTCAGAAGCAATTAAAAATCTTCTAGAAACTTATCACAAGGAAAAAGAAAAAGAGTTTCTTTCTGCCAATGAACCCCGGGTTAAGGTCGGCGAAACTTTAGGCTCAATAGCTTGGGTTTATGAAAAAATTAGAAGTACAGTCGACTATAAAGGGGAACATCTTTTAAGACGTAACGCTATTGAAAGAATTATTAAAAGGCTTTTATGGGACAAAAGTAAATTTGACTCGGAAAAAGTGGCCAATCATCTTATCCGTGAACTAATTTGGGCCCGTTATCTCAAAAACGATACGGTTTATAAAAGCGAGATTAAAAAAATCGCCAAAATCCTCGATAAATATTATTATTTAGGTTTTGGTACTCAATGGCAATCATGGCTTTTAGGTATTGCTTCCTGTGAAATTGAAGAAGAACTTATTCCCAATCTTTTCCATATTGATGCTTATACCCAAGCTATGTACAACTGGTTCATGGAAAATTTTAATTGGCAGGATCAGAATCTTTCTCCTCAGGATAAAAATATTCAAATTTTAATTGCTATCCATCGTGCCTTGCCTAAATCTGATGATTCCAGAATCCGTTATCATCTTTTAAGAATTTTCTACCAAGGTTGGGATAACCCTAATGAAAGTCTTTTAACAGAAATTAAAGGCAACCTTTATAAAATTCATCGGGAGATTGAAGACAAAATTAATCATTCGGTCCAATTGCGTTTATATCGTTATATCCAAAAAAGTACAGCTCCTTTTTTAATTCTAGAAGATTTAGTCGATGAAGATTACAAACAGGCTAAAGAAATTTTGGAAAACCCCAAAAAATTAGAATGGAAAATTCGTGAAATCTGCGACAAACGCTATGCTCAAATTAGGGAAAGAGTTAACAGAGGAATTACCAGAAGCATTATCTATATTTTTCTGACTAAAGTTTTATTAGCTGCTATTATTGAAATCCCTTACGAAATGTATTTCATTAAGAGATTTAATTATTTGCCGATTTCTATCAATGCTTTAATCCCGCCAATTTTAATGTTTTTGGTTGGTTTAAGCATTAAAAGACCCAATGAAACTAACACTGAAAGAATTATTGAGAGGATAAAAGGTTTTGTTTATCCTAAACAAAACGAAGAAAAAAGCTCTTTTTCTATGATACAAAGCCAACAAAGAACTGCATTGAACAAAGCCTTTTCTTTTTTCTATGGTATTTTCTTTATTGTTTTAATGGGCGCTTTAGCCTACGGGTTAATGAAACTCAATTTCAATGTTGTCAGCGCCCTTATCTTTTTCATTTTTCTTTCCATGGTCCTGCTTCTCGGCTACCGAGTCCGCTTTACGGCATCTGAGCTGATGGTTGTTAGTGAAAAAGAAGGCTTTTTTGCCCAAATGTTTTCTAATTTAACCCTGCCTTTTTTAAGATTAGGTTTTTGGATTTCCAGAGGTCTTTCCAAACTAAACTTTTTAACCATTATTCTTGATTTTATTATTGAAGCCCCATTAAAGATTATTATTGAAGTCGTTGATGAATGGACCAGTTTTATTCGCGAGAAAAAAGAAGAATTAGTTGAAGTTCCACCAACATAAACTAAAATTAAAATAAATATGAAAAAATTCTGTCCAAGCAAAATAATCGTTGTTTTTTTCTTATTGTTTTCCTTCTTTCTTTTACCCCAAAAATCTTATTCTGAAGAAAAAACTTTTGACGCCAATCAAGCCTATCAAGATTTCCTTTATAACTATAACCTCTATCGTCAGTCTTATTCGGAATATATGATAGCAAAAGAAAGTTATTTAAAATACCAAACTCTAACCAGTAAAAATGAAGCTTTGCAAAAAACAAGTCAGATGTTAAAAAATCAAGATGAAGTCGTTAAAACTTATTTAACAGCTTTAAGATTAAAATTAATGGAAGCATCCGGCAATGCTGGTTATGAACAAAATACTTTATATACTAAAATTGACAACGAAATTACCTGGTATAAGAACCATCAAGAAAATTTAAATAGTGCGGGAACAATTGAAGATCTAATCGCTTTAGCTTCAAAAGGTGGAAATGAATACAAAGAAACGGAAATTTTGATTTATCAGACTTTAGGAGCAATTTTAAATGGCAAAGAAAATGTCTTCTATGGAAAAATTAACCAAAATATTAAAACGCTTAAGGAAAAAATTGGTGAAATAAGAACTAAGGGTGACAAGAATACTTCTTTATCGGAACGTTGGTTGCTAGAAGCCGAAAATCGTCTAACCAGAAGTCAGGAAAAACAACTTTTTGCCCAAAATCTTTTAACTCAAATAAAAACTAATGATTCTAATAAATTGAAAAGTTATAATGAGGCTCAATTTACAATACAAGAATCTCATCAATATCTGAAAGAAGCTAACTCTTATTTAAAAGAAGTAATAAAGGAGCTTAAAAGTGCCGATTGAAGTCAATTCTGTTGAAATTAATCCTGATCAAGATTTTGAAAATCTGCCGTCAGTAGCAGAAAAATTTGCGAACAAACCAAAAATCGCTAAAAAATCATTAATCGTTTTTGTTTCTATTTTCGGAATATTTTTGCTTTCGCTTTTAGCTCTAGTTATTTTCCTAAGCTTTAATCAAAAAAATGTTAACCCGCCAGCGGAGAATAAACCAACGCCAACACCGACTATGGAAATTAAAGAAGAAATCACTACACCTTCCTTATACGCAACCGATGCTGCTATTTTGAAAACTGAAGAAGAAATTAAAAACTTAGACCAAGAACTTCAAAACGCTGATTTAAAAGAGACTAATCTTAATCCGCCGAATCTTGACTGGCAAATTGAATTTGAAAAATAAGATAATTAAAACTTTCTAAAATTAATTCTTGATTTGGTTTTTCTTTGAATATAAAATTGTTTTTTATCCTCAATATCAAATAACTCACAATTAAATAACCTATAATATTGACTTTTAGTGCCATACATGGTATAAGAAGTTGCTTAAATATAGTACTTTAACAAAATAACTTCGGAGGTGTGTGATGAAGAATTACTACGATATTCTTGGCGTTCCTCAGGATGCGCCTTTAAGTGAGATAAAAAAAATTTATCGAAAATTAGTAAAGGTTTGGCATCCAGATAGATTTACTGACATTGATGAAAAACAGTTTGCTGAGGAAAAACTCAAGGAAATAAATGAGGTGTATAGAATTTTGTCAGATGAAAATGATAGGGAAAAGTATGACAAAAAACTAAAAGAACAATATAAGAAAGAGCAAGAGGCTACAATCAAAAAACCCAAACTGATTGTTTCAACCAACGTACTTGATTTTGATAAAGTTGAACAAAGTAAAACAGTTAGTCAAACGTTTTGGATTGATAATCAAGGTGGACCTGGTAAGAATTTAAGCATCAAGTTTATTCCCGAAAACTCTGAGGATTTCTTTAAGCTGAAAATTATTCCAAAATCTAAAGAAGCAGGTAAAGAATTTCCTATTAAATTTGAGGTAATTCTGAATAGCCATGATCTCAGTCCAGGCAAAAGCTATAGTTGGGGAATTATCATAAGTCTTGATAATGAAACAGCTGAGGTTATAGTTTTAGTAAGAAATGTCTTTAGAAAACCTGCTCCAGCTAAACCTGTTTCGCCTAAACCTTATCCAAAGACACCAATAATTTCACCAACAATTACACCACCAATTGTCAGCAAAAAAAACAACGTTTTAGAATGGAGTTATGCAAGACTATTATTATGGTTTAGCGCTATCGGTTCACCCATAATTCTCTTTATAACAGGAGCTTTCAGCGTGGACACAGGTTTTAAATCGATTTTTATTTTAATAATTATACTTGCTGCATCCGCTACAATCCTTGGGATATATATACTTGCTGCGACACGTAATCTTAAGTATTTGAAAGGATTTGCCGATCCAGGTGGTCAAGCTATGGGAATATCTACAATGGTTATCGGTGGAATTTTAACAATTGCTGTAATAATAGCTGTTGCTATTGCCGCTGCTATCATGTGGTTAATATTTCAGCTTATAATATCAGCTTTAGAGTCAAAATGAGGAGGGGAAAATGTTAAACAACAATGGTCTTCAGATTACGATTGGTAAAGAAGAAATAAAACAATCAATTTCTGGTAGTAATGGTATGTCAATAACAATTCAGGGAAAAGAGGTAATGAGTGGACAAATGGTAGATCTTGTTTTTGTTATTGATACCACTGGTTCTATGAACGATAAGATTGATGGCCTTCTTAAAACATGTACTGAATTTGTTGAAGAGCTCAGTGAGTTGAATCTTAATCAGCAAATGGCAATAGTTTCCTTTGGTGACCTTTTTATTCCAGGTGACAGAACAGAAATATTTCCTTTTACAGAAGACATTACAAAATTTAAGGAAGAATTGAAATTAATGCCGCGTAATTCTGGAGGAGGAAATGAAGGTGAATCGCCTTTAGAAGCTTTAGAGACTGCTTTATCATTAAGCTTTCGTCCAAACGCCGTAAAAGCCTTTATTCTCGTTACCGATGATTCAGCTCATCAAACAAATATTACTGCGGAAGAAATAACAAAAGAACTTATTAAGAAAGAAGTCCTGACTTTTGTTATTTCACCACCACTTTCCTATTATAAGGAAATGGCTCTCAGAACTGGAGGAACTTGGTTTCAAGTTGCTGCTAATACCGATTTTAAATCTATCTTAACAATGTTTAGGAGTTTGATTAAAAGTATTTCAACAATCGTTACCGATGTTCATCAAATTGGTCAAGGAAGTGTTAGTAAATATTTACAACTTAAAGCTGGAGAAAAGTAAAATGCACTTTTTTCTAACAATTAATTTTCTTAACCAATATCTATTAATTCCAGACAGAATTAAACTTTATTTATTTAAAGTTTCTGTCTGGGATTTTTTTGTTCTTGATTTGGTTTTTCTTCGGGTATAAAATTAAAAAATGGAATCTTCCTTAAAACCGCTAGCTGAAGAACTCCGCCCTAAAAATTTAAAGGAATTTGTCGGCCAGGAACATTTAACCGGAGAAAATGGCATTATTCGCAAGTTAATTGAATCTGATCAGCTGGTTTCTATGATTTTTTGGGGACCGCCTGGTTCAGGCAAAACAACTTTAGCCAGAATTATTGCTAACGCCACTAAAAGTCATTTTGTCCATACCTCAGCCGTCACTACCACGATTGATGAAGTCCGTAAAACTGTCAAAGAAGCAAAAGAAAGACTTCAGCTTTACCAACAAAAAACTATTTTCTTTCTGGATGAGATTCATCGTTTTAACAAAGCCCAACAGGATGCTTTTTTACCTCATGTAGAAAACGGCACAATTACCCTTATCGGAGCCACCACCGAAAATCCTTCTTTTGAAGTCATCGGACCCTTACTTTCACGCTGTCGGGTTTTTGTCCTTAAACAGCTGGAAACTAAAGAATTGAGTAAAATAATTGAACGAGGAATAAAATACCTCAATATTAAAATAAACAAGGCTGGTATTGATTTTTTAATTGAATCTAGTAATGGTGATGCTAGAACCGCCTTAAATATTTTAGAGTTAATTAAACTTATTACCGAAAACCAAAAAGGTAAAACCATTGACTTGGATGTTTTAAAACAAGCAGCCCAAAGAGAATTTCTGCTTTATGACAAAAAAGGGGAGGAACATTTCAATACTATCAGCGCTTTTATTAAAAGCATGAGGGCCTCAAATACTGATGCCGCTTTATATTATTTAGCCAAAATGGTCGAAGCAGGGGAGGATCCTTTATTTATTGCCAGAAGAATGGTAATCTTCTCATCCGAAGATATTGGTATAGCGCTACCAACTGCTTTAGTTGTCGCTAATGCGGTCTTTCGCGCCTGTGAAACTATTGGTTATCCTGAATGCGCTATTAATCTTGCTCATGGAGTAGTTTACCTCTCTAAGGCCCCAAAAAACCGCAGTGCTTATAACGGTTTAAGAGCTGCTCAAGAAGATGTTAGAAAATTTGGAAATCTTCCTATTCCTTTTAAAATTCGTAACCCGGTGACCAAATTAATGAAGGATATTGGATATGGTGAAGGCTATGAAAAATATACAAAAGAAGATTTACTCCCTGAGAAATTAAAAGGTAAAAAATATTTTCAATAAGAACCTGCCTTCGGCAGAACCTTGTTTCTCGAAGACTCAAAATAAACCTTGACAAGATTTTATCTTTTCACTTACTATGAATAGAGATGAAAAATTCTGCCAAAACCTTTTTAGTCATCATATTTTTATTAATAGTAACTTCTCCCATTCTAGCGATTAACAGTACAGCATCTCCAAATTCATCATCTTCAGGTTTAAATAAAGAAATTAAAATAGAAACTGCAGAAGAAAAAGTTGCCAGCATAGCCGGACGTTTAGATGTTAGAAAAAAAGAAGTTATTAAAAATTATTTTCATTTAATTACAACTCGAATAGAAGCTGCTATTAATCGTTTAAATAAACTTGTTATTCGTATTGAATCCCGCATTGCTAAAATTGAAAAATCTGATAAGAAAATTAAAGTTAGTTCAAGCAAACAACAACTAATCCAAGCAAAAGAAAATTTAGCCAGTGCCTCAGCCCAATTAAAAGAAATTGAAAATCAAATGGATATTGTTATTGAAAGTAATACTCCCAATGAAGATTTTAAGAAAATTAAAAATATGGTAACTAGTCTTAAGAAAAATCTAATAGAAACTCAAAAAATCTTAACTAAAGTTATTGGAGAAATCAAAGGGTTACAAGTAGGCCAAACGGCTACTACGTCTGCTCTCCCTAAGGAGGTTGATTAATGGAAACAAAACCTAATTTTTTCGAAAAATATTGGTATTTTTTTATTGGCTTAGCAATAATTTTACTTTGTCTTATTGTTGCTCTGTGGTTATTTAATCAAAAAGAAATTAATAAGCAATATACTGCCCAACAGGCAGCTGCTTCTTTAACCATTCAGCCAACCGCAACTCCAGAATTAATAATTACTCCTACCCCAGTTATTACTGATGAGCAAACACTAAAATTGGAAAATCAGGGAAGTTCTGACGAAACTGAAGAAATTGAAAAAGATCTAAAAGCTACTGATTTAACAAATTTAGATAAAGAAGTAATAACTATTGAACAAGAATTAGATAAACGTTAAAATGAAAATATGAGTGTTGATCAACTAAACCAATTTTTAAATAGTCCTCAAAGTTTTTTATTTTTTGCCTGGGTTTTATTTTGGAAAGGCTGGGCTCTTTGGCGAGCTAGTAGAAACGAACAAAAAGTTTGGTTTGGTTTTATTCTAATTATTAATACCATTGGTTTATTAGAGATTGTTTATCTTCTCTTTTTTCAAAAAGAAGGCCGTCTTTGGCCCATCTTGACTCGGCGAGGCAGGAATAAAGTCTTCGTTAAAAAAAATAAAGTAGTAAAAAGTAAAAAATAAAATCCTCTCCATACTTTTCGCTGGCTAAATTTTATGTTATAATTTCTATTAATTATGGAACCAAAAAATAATTTAAATCCTAAACAAGATAAAAAAATTATTAGCCAATTGCCTAACCGTTTTCGGCAAAATAATTTTCGTCCCACTCAAGCCACAAGTAATAAAGTTCGCAGTTTTGGAGGCCATCGATGATTTCTGCTTTAAATAAACTCGGGGATGGAACCCTTGAGTTAACTATTACAATTCCATGGACAAGAATAAGTGAAACCTATAAAGAATCCCTAAGTCATCTTGCGGAAAAAATTGCCGTTAAAGGTTTTCGAAAAGGCAAAGCTCCATCTAAAATTGTTGAAGAAAAAATCGGCAAACAAGAGATTTTTGAAGAAACTCTAAAAGAAATTTTACCTAAAATTTATTTAGAAGCCGTTAAAGAACATCAAATCCAACCAATCGTTAATCCCCAAATTAGTGTTAATTCTTTAGAAGAAAATAAAGATTGGCAAATTAAAGCTATAACTTGTGAATTGCCAAAAGCCGAATTAGGTGATTATAAAGGAGAAATTAAAAAAGCCCTAAATACAGAAAAAATCTGGGTACCAGGCAAAGATCAAAAAACACCGGAAGAAAATGAAAGCCAAAAATTAGAAAAAATTTTTAAAACTTTAATTCAAACCGTTAAAATTTCTATTCCAACTATTCTTCTTGAAGATGAAATCAATCGTATGCTTTCCCGTTTAATTGATCAAACAGCTAAATTAGGATTAACAGTTGAACAATATCTTGCTTCGGTTAACAAAACTACAGAACAAATTAAAAAAGAATATCAAACCCAGGCTGAGAAAACTCTTAAACTGGAATTAATTCTTTCTACTATTGCCGATGAAGAAAAAATTCAAGTCAATGATGATGAAATTCAAAAAATGATTGAAGCAATTCCTGATCAGAAAACCAAAGAAAGTTTTCAAATACCAGAACAAAAAGTTTACCTCAAACAACTCTTACGGAAACGTCATGTAATTGACAATCTAGCTAAGCTATAGTATATTAGGCCAAAGCTGCCTAAAAAACTATGGCATCCAACTACGATCCCAAACAACAAAGGGTTACGAGTGACAGTCTTAATGAAAAATTTAGAGAAGGGGATTTTAGCCCAAAAAATACTTCTGAAGAAGAAAAAATACTTCAACAAAAATTAGAAAAATTTCAACAAAATCGCTATCAAGAGCAGATTGTTTTTAATCAAGAAAATCAAACTGTTCAAGCTAAAATCAAAGGAATAGTGCAAGAGCTTAAATCTTTAGCTCAATCAATAAAAAAACTTGATAAAGAAATAGATAAAGCTATAGAAACTGTTCCCGCACAAGCCGGCATTTATCATCTTAATTTTCTTGAAAAAATTCGTGAAGCCCTTATGTTGATGAAAAAAAATGTTGAGAATGCCTCCAGTTGGTTAGAAGTTTTTAACCAAAAATCCGCCAAAAAACACGGCTATTGGCAACAATATAAAAAATCAGGGACCCAATGGTCACTTTCCAATGAAAGAAATGTGGCTACCTCTGTTGGCTAATTATTGCTAATCTTCCTTAATTTTAGTAAAATTAATTGAATTTATTTAATTTATTATGGGTGGTTAGCTCAGCTGGTTAGAGCGTCGCATTGACATTGCGGAGGTCACAGGTTCGACTCCTGTATCACCCACCATGAAAATAAATTACAAAAGTTTATTTTTAGAAAGGTTCTTAGGCGGAGTTTTTTGGGCAATTGGCGTAACTTTCGGCTTTGCGATTATTATTACTCTTTTAACAATGATTCTTAAATGGCTTGGTGGTTTGCCTTTTATTGGTGAATTTTTCGCTAATATTATTCATAATGTTAATAAAGCTTTAGAAATTAGAAATTCGGCCATTATATTAAACAGATGAAACAGGAAACAAATAAACTCGATATCAATAGACATAGCTGCAGTCATGTCATGGCCGCAGCAATTTTAAAACTTTATCCCAAAGTTAAATTAGGTATTGGTCCTTCAATTGAAAACGGCTTTTATTACGATTTTGATTTTCCAGAGCCCATTGAAGAAAAAGATTTGGAAAAAATCAGCATCTTAATGGAAAAAATCATCAAAGAAGACTTATCTTTTATTAAAAACGAAGTTGGTATTGATGAAGCCAAAAAGATTTTCAAAGATCAGCCTTATAAATTAGACTTAATTGAAGATTTAGCCAAAGAAGGAAACAAAAAAGTCTCTCTTTACAAAACCGGTGATTTTATTGATTTGTGTGCCGGACCTCATGTGGAAAAAACCAGCGATATCGGCGCTTTCAAACTTTTGTCTTTAGCCGGAGCCTATTGGCGGGGTAGCGAGAAAAATAAAATGCTGACTCGGATTTATGCAACCTGTTTTTCCAACCAAAAAGAATTAGAGACGCATTTAAATTTAATTGAAGAAATTAAAAAAAGAGACCATCGGAAAATTGGTCCTCAGTTAGAATTATTCCTTTTTCATGAAACAGCCCCTGGTATGCCATATTGGTTACCCAAAGGATTGATTATTCTCAATGAATTAATCAATTTTTGGCGAGTAGAACATAGCAAAAGAGGTTATCAAGAAATTAAAACTCCTTTAATCAATAAAAAAGAACTTTATATTACCTCCGGCCATTGGGAACACTATCAAAATCATATGTTTATCTCGCAAACTAAAGAAGGAGAAATTTATGGTTTAAAACCAATGAATTGCCCAAATGCTATGGTAGTTTTTGGTTTTAAAACTAGAAGCTATCGCGATTTACCTATGAGGTTATCAGATACAGATACTCTCCATCGTCATGAACTTTCCGGAACTTTAAATGGTCTTTTAAGAGTTAGGGAATTTTCTCAAGATGATGCTCATATTTTTATTACCGAAGATCAAATTAAATCAGAATATCAAGAAATTTTCAAAATTACGGAGCTTTTCTATTCAATATTTAATCTTGATTATTCTTTTCGTTTAGGAACTCGGCCAGAAAATTTTATGGGTGATAGACAATCTTGGGATAAAGCTGAAAAAGAGTTAAAAGAAATTCTTAAAACCAGCGGTAAACCTTTTTCTATTTTAGAAGGAGATGGCGCTTTTTATGGGCCTAAAATTGATATTTTAATGAAAGATTCTTTAGGACGAGAATGGCAAATGGGAACAATTCAACTTGATTTTCAAATTCCAAAACGTTTTAAACTTGTTTATGTTGATAAAGATGGTCAGGAAAAAACACCAGTAGTTGTTCATCGGGTAATTTATGGTTCTTTAGAAAGGTTTATGGGAATTTTAATTGAACATTGTGCCGGCAGTTTCCCTGTTTGGTTAGCTCCCATTCAAACTAAAATAATTACTATTAATGATCAACAGACTAAAAACGGAGAAAAAATTGCTAAAGAATTAAATGAAAAGGGGATCAGAGCCGAATATGATAGTAAAACTGCAACTGTTTCCGCTAAAATTCGAGAAGCCGAATTACAAAAAATCCCATATATTTTAGTGGTAGGGGATAAAGAGATTAAAGAAAAAACTGTGAATGTAAGGGCTAGAGGAGAGAAAGTTCTTGGCCAAATGAAAATTGAAAAATTTATTGAATTAATTAAGACAGATATTGCTAAAAAAAGATAATTTTGATAAACTTAATAAGAATTGAGTAAGAAATTCAACAAATTCTATCGTATTAACCAATATATCCAAGCTGAAAAGGTGCGGGTTGTAGATGAAGAGGGCGCTCAAATTGGGATTATGAATTTTCAAGAAGCTTTAAGAAAAGCCCAAGAAAAAAAATTAGATTTGATTGAAGTTGGTCCAAAAGCTGTTCCACCTGTTTGCAGAATTATTGATTTTAAAAAATTTAAGTATTTAGAAGCAAAAAAAGAGCAGGAAGAAAAGAAAAAGAATAAAAAAACTGAAATTAAAGAAATCCGTCTTGGTTTATTTATGGCTGATAATGATTTAAACTTCAGATTAAATCATGTTGAAAAATTTTTAAAAGACGGGAATAAAGTTAAAATAACTTTAAAATTAAGAGGACGGCAAATCGCTAAAAAAGATTTAGCTTTTCAACTCATTGATAAAGTTAAAGAAAAAATCAGCTCTTTTGCTAAATTAGAGTCTGATCCTAAAATGATTGGTAAACAATTAGAAATGTTAGTATCGCCTTTAAAAAACAAATAAAAATGAAAAGTAAAAAACTTAAAATCAGAAAATCAATTATTAAAAGATTTAGAATTACTAAAAACGGCAAGGTTTTATTTCGTGGTTCTCATGTTAAACATTTAAGAAGAAAAAAACAAAAATCCCAGCTCCGAGCGCAAAAAGTACCGGGAAAAGTTAACGGAGCCATGAAAAGAAAAATAAAAAAATTATTAGGTAAATAAAAATATGCGTATTAGAACCGGACCAACCAGAAAACAAAGACATAAAAAAGTTTTAAAGTTAACTAAAGGCTTTCGTATGACTAAGGGGAGACTTTATAAAGTCTCTAAAGAAGCTTCTTTACATGCCGGACAATACGCTTTTGCCGGACGTAAAAACCGCAAAAGAGACATTCGCCAACTTTGGATTAAAAGGATTAATGCTGCTTTAAAAAATTACGAAATCTCTTATTCGAGCTTTATTGATCGGCTCAAAAAGAATAAAATTGAAATTGATCGTAAAATTTTAGCTGACTTGATTATTACCGATCCTCAGGCTTTTGAAGCTATTATAAAACAAATTTCCAAAAAGGAATAAAGTATCTCTGCTCTTTCTCTTCTTGACAGGCGAAAAAATTTTGATAGAATAAAACGAATGCAAGTTCCAACCATTACCCTGCAGCATTTAACGCAGTTTTTATCTTTGCCTAAGGCTGCCTAAAGGGGAGGTTGGATTTTGCATTTATAGAGACAAAAAAATAGAGGGCTCCCAAAAGGAGTCTTTTTTTGTATAATAAATCAAAGATGAATCAAGAATTTTTACAAAATCTTAAAAATCAAGCTATTTCTACAATTATTGAAACTAAATCAGAGGATGAACTTGAGCAGCTTCGCATTGAATATTTAGGCCGCAATGGCAAAATTACACAATTGATTAAAGATATTCCCACATTGTCTGAAGAAAAAAGAAAAATTATGGGTGGCCTGATTAATGAAAATAAAAAAATTATTGAAGACGCTTTAGTTTCGCAAAAGAATAATCTTCAGCGACAATCAGGCAATCAAGAAAAAGATTGGTTTGATTTTACCGTTCCAGGAATTAAACCAAAAATAGGTAATCTCCATCTTATTAGTTTAACCATTAAGGAAATATCAGAAATTTTCGCCCGTATCGGCTTCAATAAGGTCTCCTATCCGGAAATAGAATGGGACTGGTATAGTTTTGAAGGTTTAAATATGCCCCAAAACCATCCGGCCCGTGATGAATGGGAAACTTTTTTTATTGAAAATTTGTCTCATCCAAAATATGGTAATGCTGTTTTAACTCCGCATACTTCATCTGGACAATTAAGGGAAATGGAAAAAGTAAAAAAAACCCTGTCTACCGACAGGCAGGTACCAATTAGAATGTTAAATATTGGCAAATGTTACCGGCGCCAGATTGATGCTTCTCATGCTCCAATGTTTTATCAATTTGAAGGCTTAGTTATCGACCGAGATATTAATATTACCCATCTTAAAGGAACTTTGGATTATTTTGTTAAACAATACTTTGGTTTAAAAAGAGAAACTCGCATTCGACCTTTTCATTTTCAATTTACCGAACCGTCATTTGAAATTGATGTCACTTGTATTGTTTGTGGAGGCAAAGGCTGTAGTGTTTGTAAAGAAGGTTGGATGGAGTTAGGCGGAGCGGGTATGGTTCATCCAAATGTCTTGGAAAATGGAGGAATTGACTCTCTAAAATATCGCGGATTTGCTTTTGGTTGGGGAGTTGAAAGATTATTAATGATGAAATATAAAATTGATGATATTCGTTTATTATTTAACAATGATTTAAGATTTCTAAAACAATTTTAAATTTAAAAATAGGAACCGCATGAATATTTTTATTCTTGATTCTTGGCTTAAAGAGTATTTAAAAACAAAAGCATCAGCAAAAGAAATTGCTAAGTATCTTTCTTTATGCAGTCAATCAGTTGAAAAACTAACACAAATTAATAACGATTGGCTCTATGAAATAGAGATTACCACTAATCGTCCTGATTGTTTCTCTGTCTATGGCATTGCCAGAGAATTATCAGCAATCTTACCTAGATTTGACATTCCTGCTAAACTTCAGCCATTAGATATTAATCAGCAGTTAACAACTATTAATAAAAATAGTCTTCCTTTAGAAGTTAAAATTAATAAGTCTTCTTTATGCCCTCGTTTTACCGCTTTAATTTTTGATAATATTGTTATTAAACCCTCACCCAAAATTGTTCAGGAAAGATTAGAAAAATCAGGAATTAGAGCAATTAATAATGTTGTTGATATCTCTAACTATTTGATGCTTGAATTAGGCCAACCAATGCATACTTTTGATTATGACAAAATTAAAGGTAATAAAATGATTTTAAGGGAATCTCAGGGCGGAGAAAAAATTACAACCTTAGATGAGCAAACACGAACACTCCCAGACGGAACAATGATTATTGAAGATGGGAAGGGGAGAATTATCGATTTATGCGGAATTATGGGTGGGAATAATTCTCAAGTTGATGAAAAAACAAAAAGAGTTTTACTTTTTATCCAAACTTATGATCCGGTCAAAATTAGACAAACTTGTCAAAAATTAGCTTTTAGAACAGATGCCTCATCCCGTTTTGAAAAGGGAGTTGATCCAGAGGGAGTTTTAACTGCTATGAAAAGAGCAGTCAAAATGTTTGAAAAAAATTGTGAGGCAAAAATCGCCAGTCAATTGATTGATATTTATCCCAAACCGCCAAAAGAAAAAAAAGTTAATCTTAATTTTGAACTGATCGAAAAAGTCATCGGTATTGAAATTCCCAAACAACAGGTTTTAACTATACTTCAATCTTTAGGTTTCTCACTAATTACTAATCACCAGTTACTAATCACCGTTACTGTTCCTCACTGGCGTTATAATGATATCTCCATTCCTCATGATTTAATTGAAGAAATCGCGAGAATTTATGGGTATGAACATCTTCCTAATAATCTGCCTCCAATCGCCAACATTAATCAAAAAAATAATTATTTTAAATGGGAAATTAAAGTTAAAGAAGCTCTTAAATTCTGGGGTTTTATTGAAACTATCAGTTATAGCATGTTAAGCGGACAAATGTTAAAAATTATTGGCGTTAATCCTGAAGATTGTATTAAAATTGCTAATCCTTTATCCGAAGAATGGGTTTATATGCGTCAGTCCTTAATTCCATCCTTATTAGAGATAGCCGCTAAGAATAAAAAAGAAAAAATTAAAATTTTCGAAATGGCCAATATTTATTTAAACATGGGTAAAAATCAACTTCCCCAAGAAATTCTCACATTAAGTATATTAATATCAGGAGAAAATTTTGCAACAATAAAAGGTATTTTTGAATCAATTATGGAAGAATTAGGAATTAAAGAATATAAGCTTAATACATATACTCTCCAAAAAACTTTTTACGGTAAAATTTTTCATCCTTCTCATCGTGCAGAAATAAATATTCAAAAAAAATCATTAGGCATCATTGGAGAAATTAAAAAAGAAATAAACCGACAATTTGGGATTGAAGAAAAAATCTTCATTTTTGATATAGATTTTTCTGAATTAGTTAAAATTGCCAAAGAAGATAAAAAATATCAACCGTTACCTAAATATCCGCCGATTATTGAAGATTTATCTTTTACAATTCCACCAAAAATTTATATCGAAGAAATAATTAAAATAATTAAAAGTACCAGTTTAACCATTAAAAGCGTTGATTTAACTGATGTTTATCAAGATAACAAAACATTCCGTATTACTTATCAAGATCGACAAAAAACTTTAACTGATAAAGAAGTCCAAAAGATCAGAAAAAATGTTATTGATAGTTTACAAGAAAAGCTAAAAGTTAAACTTAAAGATAAGAAAGATTAACGATGTTTTTTATTAAAAATAGCTTGATCCCTTAAAAGAAAAATTTTATTCCTATTTTTTTCATCAACAATCATTAGATCATTTAACTCCTGTGGATGAACTTTACTTAAAAGCCATAAATATAAATTAACTTTTTTTGAACCCTTTTCTTCTTTCCAGGCTTTTAAAATAAAATTTTCTGTGGTTTCACTTGGTTGCCTTTCTGAAGTTAAAAACCCCTCCATTTCAATTATATTTTTTTCAATTTCAGGTAAAGAAAGTTTTTTATAGTAATCAAGATCATTGCCTAAAACTTCTTCTATCGATCCTAAAATATTCATTTCCCTCTTTTTTATTTTCTTAGGCGAGTTTATTTCCCCTAAGTAATATTCATGAGCTTGTTCGCTGTGGCCTAAAGACTTCTCTAAACGAATATGTTTACGGGCTGACTTAGACAATGGGGAAGTTTCGATAATTAATAATTCCTTATTTACCATCTTCTTATTTTATTATAGCACTTAAAGCAAATTTTAAGCTAGATATCAGTCAGGAAATTATTTTAATAACTAAGAATCCCAGGCAACGTTAACGCCAATTTCCGCTTCCCGTTCACCCTGATTATTTTGACTATCCGTTGCCTTTACTTTAATTTTATATTTACCATCTGTAAGGTTAAAAACTTTTTCAAATTTTTGGCTGTTTTCAATTGTTTCTTTAAGCTCATCATTAATAAAAATCTCAATTTTTTTAATATCATTGTTGGAAATAATTTTACCGGCAACTTTAACATCATTATTATCAATTTCTACTCTGTTGGCCGGATCATTAATTGTCACTTCAATTTCATTGGCAGAACCACAATAATCAAGCGGAGAATGGTAACGAGAATCCGTTTGTGTCGTTAACCATTCATTAATACCTTGTTGCCAACGGTTAATACCATCAGTCGAAATTGGATCTTCTTCTTTAAAAATAAAGTATTCTTTCTCTTCATATTCTCCTCTGGCAACTTGAGCAACTGTAGCTAACTTTTCTTGACCTGGACAAAGTTTAAATTTAGCATGAACCGGATCATCACCAACCGGTTCAGTCCCTTTGATAAAATATTCCGTCCTTGAAGGAAAACCATCATGAGCCCGATAACCAGAAACCTGATCGACTTCAGCAGTTACAATTCCTTCCGGAATATTAAAATTTATTACTGGTTTATTCGTTAAAGCCGCCTGAATAATTCTACGCCAAATCGGAGTTGCTCCAGTTACACCAGAGGCAACTTCTTTCATCTGGCTGTTATCATTGTTCCCCACCCAAACACCAGCTATAACCTGAGGGGTCCAACCAATTGTCCAGTTATCACGCTTATCATTAGTTGTTCCGGTTTTTACAGCGACTGTCCGGCCGGAAACGACCAAAGCGCTTCTTTCACCGAAAGTGATTAAACGTGCGCTATTATCGGAAAGTATATTAGAAATTAAAAAAGCTTGTTCTGGACTGATAACTTTTTTCCCAACAACAGTTTTTTGTTCAAATAAAACTTTATCATCTTTATCCGTTATTTTTAAAATAGAAATTGGCTCAACTTTTAAACCACCGTTAGCAAAAGCCGAATAAGATTCAGTTAAATCAATCAACTTAACTTCACCACCGCCTAAAGTAACAGAAAGACCAAAACGTTTTAAGTTATCAGCAGTTGGTTCTAAGGTTGAAAAACCCATTTCATAAGCTGTTTGTAACATTTCCTTTAAACCAACTTTAGCTAAAATTTTTACTGCCGGGATATTAATAGAATTAGCTAAAGCGTACCTTAATTGCATCGGTCCATGAAATTTACCGTCATAATTTACCGGATTGTAATCTGGTAAACCTATCCCACCCGGAAAAGTTGTCGGTGCATCCATTAAAAGAGTTGAGGCAGTATAACCTTTTTTTAAAGCGGTTAAATAGGTTACTGGTTTGATTGCCGAACCAGGCTGTCTCAAAGATAAAGTAACGTTAACTTTACCATCATAATTAGGATCATTATAATTTTTAGAACCCACCATAGCTAAAATTTCACCATTGTTTGGATCCATAACTAAAGCCGCTCCATTAGTTACATGAACCGATTCCAGTTTAGCAATCTCTTCAGTAACAGTTGTTTGAGCTGCTTCCTGAATTTTTAAATCCAAACTTGTATAAACTCTCAGACCGCCACTTTCTACTGTTGCTTGACCATATTTTTCTTCCAATTGTTTTTTAACATACATAACAAAATGAGGAGCTTTAAAATTAGCTCCTTCGGTGGCAAATTGAACTTGGCTTAACTGATCTACTGCTGCTTTTTCTTGAGAAGAAGTAATATATTTATCTTCTCGCATGCGCCGTAAAACCTGCTTTGTCCGATCAATATAGGCAGTCGGTGTATCGCTAAAAGGAGAATAAACGCTTGGCAATTGTGGTAAACCAGCTAAGATAGCGGATTCGACCAAATTTAACTCACTGGCTTTCTTACCGAAATAACTTTCTGCAGCCTCTTCTGCCCCAAAGGCCGTCCCCCCATAAGGAATTTCATTTAAATACATTTGCAAAATTTGGTCTTTGGAATATTTTTTTTCGATTTGAACGGCCAAAATAAATTCTTTTAATTTACGGGTTATCGTCCTTTGTGAAGTAAGTAAAACTGTTTTTACTAATTGTTGGGTTAAAGTTGAACCACCTTGAAGACGATGATGAATAACAATGTTAAAAACTGCTCGAAACATACCAGTGGGATCAAAACCATTATGCTTGTAAAAATTTTTATCTTCAATGGCGACAGTTGCTTCTTTTAAATATTGAGGAATTTCCGAAATATCAATTGGTGTTCTTTTTTGATTAGAAAAAATATCATATAAAAGTTCACCATTACGATCATAAATTTTAGTGGAAAAACCTTCCCGACGGATAATTTTATCAGGTTGCGGTAAATCTTTGGCAAAAAAAGCAAACAAACCAGTAGCTAAAAGAATTAAAGCTAAAATACCAACAAAACTGAAGATAGCTAAACGGGCAGCAAGTCTTCCTTTATTTTTAAAACGATGGTGAGAATGGTAATGTTGCCGATGATTTCTTTGTCGCCAAATATCTTGCCAACGTCTCATTATTGCATTATAGCATAGGAAATTTTACAATATCACTATGTCTGACAACGAAAAAATTGAAGAAATTTTAAGCAGGGGAGTTGTTAAAATTTATCCCTCAAAAGAAGCTTTGGAAAAAGTTTTGCGCTCTGGCAAAAGAATAAGGCTTTATTTGGGTATTGATCCGTCAAATCCGCAACTCCACTTAGGACATACGGTTGTACTAAAAAAACTACGTGAATTTCAAAATTTGGGACACGAGGTCATCCTTCTTGTCGGTGATTTCACGGGTAGAATTGGCGACCCAACCGACAAAACCAGCATGCGTAAAAAATTAACCCACAAAGAAGTTTTGGAAAATGCCAAAACATATCAAAACCAGGCTGAGAAAGTTGTAAAATTTGATGGCAAAAATCCAGTTAAACTAAAGTTTAACAGCGAATGGCTTGATAAGTTAACTTTTAATGAAATCGCGGAGCTTGCCACCTTTTTTACTGTTCAACAATTTCTTGAAAGAGACATGTACCAAAAAAGGATTAAAGAAGGAAAGCCAATTGGTCTTCATGAATTCCTTTATCCGCTGATGCAGGCTTATGACAGTGTCGCTATGGATGTTAATATGGAAATTGGTGGGAATGACCAAACTTTTAATATGCTGGTCGGACGAGAATTAGTTAAGTCTAAACTTGGCCGAGAAAAGTTTGTTATAACTGTACCTCTTTTACTTGGAACTGATGGACAAAAAATGGGCAAAAGTTTAGGTAATTATATCCCATTAACCGATTCTGCTAATGACATTTATGGGAAAATTATGTCCTTACATGATGATTTAGTTTATCAATATTTTGAACTTTGTACTTTATTTCCACTCCAATCAATTAAATCATTGGAAAAAGAGTTAAATCCCATGGATTTGAAAAAAAGATTAGCTTTTGAAATTGTTAAAATGTATCACTCGGAAAAAGAAGCTCAGAAAGCTCAGAAAGAATTTGAAAAAGTTTTCCAAAATAAAGGTTTACCTTCAAATATGGAAACGATCAGTTGTTCCTCAAAAAACCAGAATATCATTGATTTGTTGGTTAAAAATAATTTAGTGTCTTCTCGCTCTGAAGCTAAAAGACTAATTGAACAGGGGAGTGTTGATATTGATGAACAAACAATTAAAGATTTTCAAAATCCAATTAATGTCAAAAACGGTTCTGTTATACATATTGGTAAGAGAAAGTTCGCTAAAATTAATTTAATTGGTTAAATCATTGAAAGGAGCCTTCAATTATGATTTTGTCTAAAAAACAGCAAAAAATTTGGGTTTTAATTGTTGCCATTTCTACCTTGGCCCTAATTTTAACCTCAATGCTACCTTTTGTTTATTCATTTTTCCAAAAATAAATGGAATGGGGAAAACCAGTCAGTCAGCTTTTTATGATCGGCCCAGCTTATGCTAAGAAGCTTAGGCGTTTGAATATTTTTAATGTCGGCGACTTCCTTTACCATTTTCCTTTTCGTTATCATGATTATTCTTTAGTTTCCTTAATTAGCCAAGTCCAGGTCGGAGAAATTGTAACTATTAGTGGCAAGCTTAAATCTCTGAAAAATATATACACTCGCTACGGTAAAAAAATTCAGAAAGCCGAAGTCGAGGACAAAACAGGCAAAATAGAAATCACCTGGTTCAATCAGCCTTTTTTAATAAACGTTTTAAAAATAGGTGAGTACTATAATTTTTCCGGAAAAATAGATTTTTTTGGTAATCGAAAAGTTATGGTTTCTCCAGAATACGAAATCAAAAAGGAAGAGTTAACTCATACCGGTAGATTAACTCCAGTTTATCCGGAGACCAGTGGTATTACTTCTAAATGGCTGAGGACAAAAATTGCCTGGCTTCTAAAGAATCTAGAAAAACCTGTGACTGATTTTCTGCCTGAAAAAATAAAAAAGGAAAATGATCTTTTGGAAATTAATCAGGCGTTAAAAAACATTCACTTTCCTGAAAGTTTAAAAATAGCCCAAGAAGCCAGAAAGAGATTTGCCTTTGAAGAATTATTCTTAGTTCAACTTAAAGTTTTAAAAAGAAAAATTGATTGGCGTAAAAAAAAGCTGGCTTACCAGTTTACGATTGACCAGGAAAAAATCCTAGGCTTTAACCAAAATTTACCTTTCGAAATGACTAGTGCCCAAAAAAAAGTCTGCCAGGAAATTATTAGCGATTTATCCAGTAAAGAACCAATGAACCGACTTTTAGAAGGGGATGTTGGTAGTGGCAAAACTGTAGTCGCTGCATTAGCAATTTTTATAAGCTGGCTGAATAATACCAAATCAATTTTAATGGCTCCGACAGAAATTTTAGCCAATCAGCATTACCAGACTTTAAAAAAAATGCTTGAGCCTTTAGGTGTAAAAATTGGGCTTTTAACTTCCAGTAATAAAAAACCAATTGCAAACGAAGTTCTAGTCGGCACTCATGCCCTACTTTTTAATAAAATCAGCTTGGATAAATTAGGATTGGTAATTATTGATGAACAACATCGCTTCGGTGTCAAACAAAGAAGTCAACTCTTAAAAAAAACCGGTAAAGGCCAAAAGACACCTCATTTATTAACAATGACTGCCACCCCCATTCCCAGAAGCATTGCCTTAACTCTTTATGGGGACTTAGATTTGTCAGTTATCGATGAAATGCCAGTAGGTCGACAAAAAGTAAAAACTTGGGTAGTCCCACCCCAAAAAAGAGAAGCAGCCTATCAATGGCTAAAAAAACAGATAAAAGATAATGCTGGACAATGTTTTCTTGTTTGCCCTTTCATCGATATTTCGGAAACCTTACAAACAGTAAAAGCCGCTAAAGATGAATATGAAAAACTGGCAAAAAATGTTTTTCCCGATTTAAGACTTGGTTTGTTGCATGGCAAAATGAAAAGTCAGGAGAAAGAAACAGTTCTTGAAAAATTCCGCCAGAGAAAGATTGATTTATTAGTAACCACCCCTGTAGTCGAAGTTGGTATTGATATCCCCCAGGCAACAATTATTGTTATTGAGGGCGCGGAGAGATTTGGCTTATCTCAGCTACATCAATTACGGGGAAGAGTAGGTCGCAATCAAAAAGAATCATACTGCCTTCTTTTTAGCAATTTTACCTCCGGTAAAACTTTTGAAAGAATTAAAGCTTTAGAAAAAATCAATGTTGGTTTTAAATTAGCAGAACTAGACTTAAAACTTCGAGGTCCAGGTGAAGTCTATGGAATCTCACAACATGGCTTTTTTGATCTAAAAACAGCTTCTTTTAATGATATCGATCTTTTAGAAAAAGCTAAAAAAGCGGCTGAAGGAGTTATGAAGAAAATAAAACAATATCCGCTCTTGCAAGAAAAAATAAAAGAAGATACAATTAAAAATGTCGAAGCTAACTAAAAAAATTATAAAAAAATATGGGTGCTTTACCAAAAAGAAGAATTTCCACCGCTAGAAAAGGCAAGAGGCAAGCCGGAGCCAAATTGCGTTTTTTAAAGTCTGTTCGACGTCAAATTGCGGGAGCTAGAGCCAAAAATGAAAACACAATTTGATCCGCGTCATCAAAAACGCGAAAAAACTGTTCAAGACCTCTTTGCTTTTTCCTTCCAAAAAAATCATTCACCTAAAACTGAGCTAGGAAAAAAGATTTTAAAATCAATTCAAAAAATTGATCAGATTATTACCGAATCTGCTCCAGAATGGCCGTTAGAACAAATTAACAAAATTGATTTGGCTATTTTAAGATTGGCAATTTGGGAATTAACTATTAAAAAAAAGGAACCACCAAAGGTGATTATTGATGAAGCTATTGAACTAGGTAAAACTTACGGCAGCGAAAAAAGTTCGGCTTTTATTAATGGCGTTTTAGGTACTGTATTCAAAAATGGACTTTGAAAGTTTAGAACAAAAATTAACCATTAAGTTTAGTAACCAACAACTTCTTAAAGAGGCTTTGACTCATCGTTCATATCTTAATGAATTTAAAAAAGAACACCTTGAGTCTAATGAAAGATTAGAATTTTTAGGTGATGTCGTCCTTTCTTTTGTTGTTTCTAATTGGCTTTTTGAAAAATTTCCTTTATTCCCTGAAGGCAAGTTAACTAATCTTCGTTCAAATTTGGTTAAGACAACCGCCCTTTCAGAAATCGCTCAAAATTTAAAAATAGGGGATTATCTACTATTAAGCCGTGGTGAAAAAGAATCAGGCGGCCAGAAAAACCCAACATTATTAGCTAATACTACCGAAGCCATTATTGGGGCTATTTTTTTGGATCAAGGAATTAAAATAGTCGATAATTTTATTAAAATTAACTTTGAACCACTTCTAAAAAAAACTATCGCCTCTGGCCGTTTAAAAGATTATAAAAGTTTACTTCAAGAAAAAATACAAGCTAAAACCGGTCAATCACCAATTTATAAAACTACCAGAGAAGAGGGCCCTGAACATGATAAAATTTTTACCATTGATGTTTTTGCCAATGGTAAAATTATGGCTAAAGGAGTTGGGAAAAGTAAACAAAAAGCCGAACAGGAAGCGGCTAAAATAGCTCTTGAAAAATTAGGCATTAAAAAGTAAAATTCATATATGGTAAAAATTAGACTTTCACGAACTGGAGCTAAGAATAGACTCTCTTATCGTTTAGTTGTTACTGAAGCGAGGAATAAAAGAAATGGAAAAAATTTAGCAGTTTTAGGCTTTTATGATCCTAAAACTAAACCAGTTACTATCAAGTTTAATCAGGCTCTTCTTGATGATTGGTTAAAAAAAGGAGCTCAATTAACTCCAATTGTTAAAAAGTTAATCGAACAACAAAATTCACTTAAATGAAAGATCTTTTAGAATTTTTAACAAAATCGATTGTTGATTATCCAAAAGATATTGTTATTGAAGAAAAAGAAGAAGCAGACCTAACAAATTTAACCCTTCAAGCTAATCCCGAAGACATTAAAATTATTATTGGTAAAAAAGGCAAAACAATTAAGGCAATTCGTGAGCTTTTGAAAATCAGAGCTATTAAAGAAAAAAAAAGATTCAGCTTTAATCTTGATCAGTAAGATTCTTAAGGAGTAAAAAGATTTTCTTTCCCTACTGGTAAGTCAGGAATATTTTCTTCATCCTTAAAAGAGGTAAATTCGCTAATTTTAGTAAAAACTTTCTCTTCTTCAGAAGTGATTATCGACAAAGGCTGTTCTGTCTTTCCAATAGATTGAGGAAAAGGTAAAAAGAAAGCTTGTAAATTAATTATTGTCTCTGCCGAACTCCCCATTTTATGAGTCATAAAAACATTATTTGCTTTCATTAAAGGACTTGTTAACTCTAACTGGGCAATAAAATTTTTAATTTGTTCTATATTGCCATTAATTGCAACACTAATGGCTAAGGAAGGTAAAATTTCATTTTTATTAAGCTGCTGTTTAGCACTAGGTGTAGAAATTTCGCCAACTTCTGCAATATTAATATTAGTAATAATTAAACCATTATTGTAGGCTAACTTTTTAATAGTAAATAAGTTCCTTGGAACATCTTTTTCTGCAGGTAAAACATCTAGAGATAAATTAGCTTTATCAGTCAATTCAGCCTTAGCTAAACCCTGTAGAGAATTCAATTTATTAGTCAAATTAGCTAAAGTTTTTTTATCGTTAATAAGCTTTCTATTGATTCCTAAAACCGCATTAAACTCAGGTTTAAGAAAAACAAAACTAAAAGTAAAAATTAAAATTATTACTAAAAACGGTAATAAAAATGGCTGAATATCTTTAAAATTAATTTTCATCTTAATCTTTTATTTGGAATAAAATTACAAATAAATAACCTTCTTTTTCTTTTTTATCTAATGAAGAAACTGTAATCTGGGAAAATATTTCCTGGGCCTCTTTACTTTCTAAATTTTCTAGAAATCCAGTTAGAGTTAAAATATCAGACGATTCTCCAGAAATGTTCATTTTACCATCTGATGTAATATTTAAGTCTTTTATATTAACTACTTGAGAAATTTTATCAAAAAAAGCTAAAATTTTAGGAAAATTAGGCCTTTTATCTTCTTTAAAGAACTGATTTAATGCCTTAAGACGTTGCTCTAAAACAACTTGAAGTGATTCCAATCCTTTTAGACTCTCAATCTTTTGTCTTTTAAGATTGCTTTCATTTATAATTTTTTCATTTTGGCTATTTAAATAAAGCCGATAAGAAAAAATTGCTCCAACTACTAAAATAAAAGCTATTAAAAAAATAATACTTCCAACTTTTAAAGATCGCAGAAATTTAATCCTTTTTTCTTTTTCAGAACGTTGTCCTTTAAGAAAATCAATTTCTTGTTTCATTCAATCTCCTTCATGGACAAGCCGGTAGCAATAGCGTAAAGAGGAATATCTTGAGCAGGAATTTTTTTGACTAAATCGTCCTTTAAAACTTGGCTAAAAGGATCGCCAATTTGAATTTCTACATTTAAATTTTTTGCTAATAAAGCTGATATTTCCAATAAACTGGCTGTGCCGCCGGATAAAATTACTCTATTTATAGGTTTATTTTTTTCTAATTGAAAAAATTGGATAATTTTTTCAATTTCGGAAACCAAAACATTAATTATTGGCATTAGAGATGTCATCATTTTACCTTCTAGTTTTTTCGGATCAGCCCCATAAGCTTTTTTATAAGCTTCAGCTTGGTTAATATTTAAGCCTAAACCATTTGCTACAGCCCTCGTTAAAGCTTCACCGGCAGTAGCGATAGAACGAACAAAAATAATTTGACCTTTTTCCAAAACGGCAATATCGGTAGCTTTAGCTCCAAGATCAATAATCATTGTCACTTCAGGATTTTCAGGAGCAATTAGACTTCTAGCAACAGCCATAATTTCCAGTTCTAAACTAATAGGGTTAAAACCAGCAGTTTTTAAAACAGTTAGTATACGGTCTATTAAACGATTAGGAGCTGCCGCCAATAAAACTTCAATTTTTTCTTTTCCTCCTTCATTAATCTGGCCAATAATTTGATGGGTCAAAGTTACTTCCGAAAGGGGAATAGGTACATAACGCTCAGCTTCCCATTTAAGAGCAGAATTTAATTCATCTTCCGATAATTTTGGTAAAGTAATTACTTGTGTAAAAACTTGATCTTGAGGTAAAGAACAAACTACATTTTTAGTGTTAACCTTTGTTTCCTGATGAAGTTTTTTTATAATAGTCGTTAAATTTGTTAGATCACTTTCTATATCTGATAAAATTCCCCTTGAAGTAGAGGAGGCATTACCTAAAGAAAGTAAACGATACTGGCTACCGATTTTGGCCAGTTTTACTATTTTAATTTTATAAGAACCGATATCTAAACCAAAAAAATCCATAGGGCAGCCCGTCAACTGACGGATTACTTAGTTAAATCTCCTGTAGTAAACAAAACATAATCAAAAATTTCCGGTGGTGCTTCAAAAAATTGGCATTGACGAATTTTACGAGTAATTCCTGAAGTTTTTACTTCGGCCGATGATTCATAGCATTTACCTTGAATAGGTAAATTATTACTAGAATTAACGGCAACCGCTTGCTCTTCCGTATTGTATAGTAATTTCAATCTTAAAAGATAAGGTGTATCACTTGCTGTTAGGTTAAAATTACCAGAGGCTAAATTAATATCTTTAGCAAAGGCTAATCCACCAGCTGGTGGACAATTTTCACCATCAGTATCATCAGGGGGAATAAAACCGATTGTTCTACCAGAATTAGAGTCATAACCTTGACGAATAATTTTATAATCACCTTCGCTATCTTTATAAACTAAAGCCAACTCAATCGCCGGAGTCGAACTATCAATATTAATATTATTACCCCAACAAATTTTTATTTGACCGTTAAAGGGGAAATGTGTCTCTGCATCAATTCCACCATTGGTATTATGTCCAACTAACCAAACATTAGCCAATTCACCGCTGGGAAATTTTGATCCGCCAAAATCAAAATCTTGACTATTACCTTGAGCCGTTTCTGAGACTTTAGCGACAATTTCTCCTACCGTTACATTTTTTGCTAACCCTAATTTTAGTGATTCTTCTATTCCTGTTTCAGCCGCCGAAAAAGCCCGAGCTGATTCTTCTTCTTGTTGAGAAATTTTAATATCTGTAATGGAATAAGAAGCAACAGCTAAACCGATAGTTAAAATAACTGCAGTCACTAGTAAAATGATTAAAAGACTCTGACCGGAATTTGAGCCTGATGACTTT
>JAPLYW010000027.1 GCA_026395335.1 Candidatus Shapirobacteria bacterium | reverse complement strand
GATGATTTGACCTAAATGGACATCTATATGAAGAATAAATTCAATAATAAATTTAATTATTTGCATTCTCCAAATTATAAGGGAAGTTGTTGACGATTTAAAGAGGTTAAGATATTTTATCAGCCAAATAAACTTGATCTTTTAACGGCAAAACAACATCTTTTATCTCTAAATCTTTTTTTATCCTTTCTGCCAAAGCAATCCGTTGTTCATTTTCTCCATGAACCAAAAAGACTTTTTTTACTCCCTGAATATGTTTTAACCATTGTAAAAGTTTTGGCTGATCAGCATGAGAACTAAGCGCTTCTATTTTTCTAACTGTGGCTTTTATATTTATTTTTTGACCATAGATCGTAACTGTTTTCGCCCCCTCCTCAATTTCCCTGCCCAAAGTCCCCACTGCCTGATATCCAACAATTAAAACGCGGGTTGTCGGTAAAGAAAGATAATTTTTAAGGTGATGTAAAACCCTACCGCCGACCATCATCCCGCTGCCGGCAATAATAATTTTTGGATTATCCGTTTTTAAAATCGCCTTGCTCTCTTCAGTAGTTTTAGTACAAATTAAATTAGGAAAATCAAACGGTGTAATTTCTCCAGAAAGTTCTGAACTGTATAATCTGGGATATTTTTTGAAAATTTCCGTAACTTTAATTGACATGGGACTGTCTAAATATACCGGAGTAAAATTTTTTATCATTCTCTTTCCTTTTAAATGATCAATTTTGTCAAGAATTTCTTGAGTCCGTTCAATAGAAAAAGCGGGAATTACAAGCACCCCATTAGTATTTTCAATAATATTAATTTCTTCCTGTAAAATTGCCAAAACATCTTCCTTAGGATGAAAAGTATTGCCATAAGTTGATTCCATAACCACCACATCAGCCTGAGCAATATACTCCGGCGGTTTAATCAAATCCTGAGAGTAATTACCTAAATCACCGCTAAAAACAATCGTTTGCGACTTAGAATCTTTACTGAAAATCTCTATACTGGCAGAACCTAAAATATGACCGGCGTTACGAAAAATAATATTAAATTCCCCAGTCGTAAAGAGAATATCATAATTAACAATTTCTATTTGTCTACAAGTTTCTTCGGCTTCTTCTTTTGTAAATAATATTTCTCTTTCTTCTTCCTGGGCAATTTTTGCGGAGTCTAAAAGAGAAATATAAGTAATCATTTTCGTTGGCTCAGTTGCATAAATTTTTCCTTTGAAACCATTTTTAATAAGAAGAGGCAAACGGCCGCAATGATCCAAATGAGCATGAGTTAAGAGAACGGCTTTAAGCTTAATGGGATCAAATAGAAAAGGGGCGAAATTAAAATTTTGGCTATCATCAACACCCTGGAATAGGCCTAAATCAATTAAAATTTTATCATCATTACTACCGCTTAATAAAAAACTGGAGCCGGTAACTCCTCCGGCTGCTCCTAAAAACTGAATACTCTTCATTATAATTAAATATTAGCACATACAATCTTAAATTTTTCTTAAAAAAACAATACTATTGATTAAAACTATGGGTATGACGATAAAAATACGATTTGGCCAATTCGATTAAGGAAAAATAACTAAGAATTATTAGTGTCAAAAAAATAAAATATTTTGGTGGCAATAAAACCAAATGAAGATATGAAGCCAAAAATGAAAATGGCAGCCATAAAACAAAGATAACAATGGCTAAAATTCCTGAAGCAAAGATTAAACTTATCTTACTTTTATAAAAAGGCACGATAAAAGTTCTAATACTGAAAATAATAAACATTTGA
Source organism: Candidatus Shapirobacteria bacterium (assembly GCA_026395335.1). Lineage (GTDB taxonomy): Bacteria > Patescibacteriota > Microgenomatia > PFEM01 > JAPLYW01 > JAPLYW01. The sequence continues at coordinate 26,333 of JAPLYW010000027.1, read as the reverse complement.
GAAATTATTGATTCTAAAAACCAACCTGTTTGAAAAGCCGGTATTGATACTTTTAAAATAAAATAAAGAAGATAAAAAGTTATTAAATCAAAAACAGAGCTAATCCCCCCAAAAACAATCGTAAAATTTTTTATGTGTTTTAAATCCCATCGATACGGATGCTGAACTAATTTTTGATCAACATGATCTTTGACAAGAAGGACTTGGGAAATATCATATAATAAATCATTTAATAAAACCTGAGCTGGCAGCATCGGTAAAAAGGGTAATAATATTGAAGCCACACTAAGACTGACCATATTCCCAAAAGTTGAACTAGTCCCCATCGAAATATATTTCATGATGTTGGCAAAAGTACTTCTACCCTCTTTAATACCAATTAAAAGGACGCTTAAATCTTTATGAGACAAAATTAGATCGGCTGATTCTTTAGCGACATCAACAGCATTATCAACTGATATTCCAACATCGGCATTTTTTAAAGATGGAGCATCATTTATTCCATCACCCAAAAATCCAACCACATGTTTATTTTGCTTTAAAGCCAAAATAATCCGTAATTTGGAATCAGGGTCCAATTCGGCAAAAACAGTGGTTACATCCACTTTATCTTTTAATTCTTCGTCAGATAACCGCCTTATTTGATCCCCTGAAATAACCCCATTGATTGGTATCCCCACTTGCTTACAAATACTTATCGTTACTAAGTTATTATCACCACTAAGAATTTTAAGATTAACCCCATGATTTTGCAGTTCTAAAACAGTTTTATTGGCACTGATTTTAGGCGCATCATAAAAGACTAAAAATCCTAGGCAAGTCAGATTATTTTCGTCGGCAAAACTGTAATTTTTTTTAACATCTATTTTTTTCGTGGCTAAAGCAATCACTCGCAAACCTTGATTGTTAAGTTTTTCTACATCCACTTTTATTTTATTTTTATTCAAACAAAGTGGTAATATCGATTGCACCGCTCCTTTACTAATCAGTATTAAATTACTGCCTGATTTTACAACTACTGATGATCTTTTCCGAAAAAAATCATAAGTTAGTTCATCAATTTTTATATATTTTTTAATATTGATATTTTTTTGCTTTAAAATTGCTTCATCAATTGGATTTCTAAAGCCAGATTGAAAATAACTATTAAGATAGGCATTGGTAATAATTGCATCATCTTTATCGCCATCTACATTAAAAAAAGATTTTAAAACAGTGTCCCCAACAGTTAATGTTCCGGTTTTATCGGTACATAAAACATCCATGCTGCCAAAATTTTCAATCGATGGCAAATATTTTACAATTACGCCCTTTTTAGATAGACGTAAAGCTCCTTTACTTAAATTTATTGTCAAAATCATCGGCAGTAGTTCAGGGGCAAAACCAATAGCTAAAGCTAAAACAAACATCAACGTACTGATAAATGTATGACCGAGTAATAAATTAACTGTTATTAGAACTACACTTAAAATAAAAGTTAACTGAGCCAATAAAAGCGAAAATTTGTTCAGACCTATTTCAAATTCAGTTTGCGGTTTCATTACAGTAATGCTTCTCGCAATTTTACCAATTTCAGTTTTATTGCCAATCTCAACTACTTTAGCCGTAGCAAAACCAGACGCTACATGAGTCCCCATAAAAATTAAATCTTCAATATTTTTTTCTACAGGGAAAGATTCGCCCGTCAAGACAGATTGATCCACCAATAAATTTTTTGATTCCACTATACGACAATCAGCAGGAATAATATTACCAAAGCGAAGAAATACTAAATCACCAATCGTAACTTGGTTACTATTAATTTCAATTTTTTTATTATTTCTAATAACGAGAGCTTTTGGAATAAGTTTTTGAGCTAGTTTATCAGCCGCATCTTGAGCTTGATGCTCTTGATAAACATCCAAAACTACACTTATCAATAGAATCGTTAAAATAATATAAAAATCGGATCTTTGTCCTAAGAAAGCCGATAAAATACTCGCAAAAAGAAGGATGAGGATTAAAGGATTTGCTAGTTTCTTTAGTAATTTGATAATTAATGGCGTTTTCCTTTTCTTAACCAGTTCATTCAAACCATATTTTTTCTGATTTTCAATTACCTGAGAATCAGTTAAACCAGCAAGTGGAAACATATATATAGTATAGTCGAAATGTAAAAGAAAGTTTATTTGCTTTTGTAAAAAGCAAACATTATTATTACTCCATGCGCAAAAGAAAAATGTTAATTCTGCTCTTAATTTTCTTAATTTTAGGAATTGCTATTTTAGTAAAGATTTTATCTTCCCAAGTAAAAAAGCCCACTACAAAAATCATCGGTACAGAAATTTTATTGACCGAAATTCCAACTGTCGCTCCAACTTTTACACCCACACCAACCGCTACTCCTTCTCCAAAACCAACAAAACCAAAACCAACACTTACTCCTACTCCCTCTCCAACTCCAAGACCAACTATTATTCTTCAAAAAGATCTTGATGAACTTTTTACAAAATATAGTAATGAATATAATGTAGATAAAGAACTCTTAAAAAAAATTGCTAATTGTGAATCAACTCTTAACCCTAATGCCAGTACTAATAAATATGCCGGTCTTTTTCAATTTGCAGAACCGATATGGATTCAAACGAGAAATCTCATGGGACAAAATTCAGATATAAATTTACGTTTTAATACCGAAGAATCTATTAAAACTGCTGCTTTTTTAATATCTCGGAGACGTTTTGATATTTGGCCAAATTGTAATTAAATAATATAAATAGTGAACAGACCCAAAACCACGATATCGAGCTTAAAAGTTTAATAAAAGATTTCGATACTGTTTTATACCTCTATTTATTCTCCTTTAACCTTAAATCCCTCCTTTTTTTTGCATGTAACAATCTCTGCAGTAAACTGGCCTATCACCACTTGGCTTAAAAGGAACTTCAGTTTGTTTTCCACAGTTAGCGCACTTTACACTGTAAAGCTGGCGACCTTGCTGATCAGTCCCCGCTGACGCAACTGCGTCATCTGTTGAGGCAGCTGTAGCGCTAGACTCTTCAACTTTTGGTTCTTCAACTGATTTATCATCAACTTTTAATTCTTCTGTTGGTTCTCCAACCAACGTTTTATCTTTATCTGTCATTAATAATCACCTCCTTCCTCTTTTTATATTACCATAAAAAAACCCTTAAAGCTGGGCTTTCTTAAACTAGCTCCCCCTAAAAGACTTATTCACTAATAGAAAAGTGGGGTTTGATATTAGTTTTGTTCAGTTCAAAACATTTTTTGAAGAGATAGATAATAATCAATCCTGCCTTTTACGTCACTATTTCTGTCGTGCTTAATTCTTCAAGTTTGGCGATAAGTTCTTCCTTTGTATAGACAGAAGTATCTATTTGTTTATTTTCAAAAATCCTTAATCCCTCAATCATCCTTCTAGCAAAAACCGCTTCTTTTTTTCTTAAATATTTTATTCTTATTTCATTTTCCTTAAAGGTTTTTGAAACAATGATTAGTTGAGCAAAGAAAGGAGCCATATTAATAAATATATTAGATATATCTTTAATATCAACACTATGCACTTGCGAAGAAAAGAAAAAATCGCGAGTAACAACAGTAATTCTTCCTTCTTCAACATTAATCGTATCGGGAAAAAAATCAAAAGGAAACTTATGTGTAGAAATGGTCCCCAATATACGATTGGATTTCTTAACTAAACCTGCTACGAGATTTTTATCTATCTTTTTATTTTTATCCGCAAGTTTAACCTCTTCTTGTCTTTGTAAGGTATCCATTTCTTGTTGGGAAGAAAACTCTTCTGGCCAAACAGTCACGTCCTTTTTTTGATCATTTATTTTAATATTCATATTTAGTTTCACCAAATATTATTTTATTAAACCTAATCCGATAATCCCAATAATAATAAGGTAAAAAGCTATTAGATAGTTAAGAAATTTTGGGAACACAAGAATCAATATCCCAAAGACCAATGAAGCCAAAGGGCTTAAATTTGTAAAAGAAAAACTCATATGTTTATCACCTCCTTCTTTTAAAGATTTCGACCAGTTATAAGTCTATAAATAACAGCTATAACAGCTATAACCAATAAAATATGAATCAAGCCTCCACCGATAGGAAACACAAACGCTCCAAGAAGCCAACCTATAAATAATATAATAGCGATTAACCAAATTAAATCCATTTTATTTACCTCCTCTCTTTATACTTTATCTCAAATCGAACATATCAAACAGGTTAATCCGTTTGTTGTTCACCAGAGAGTATTCTTACTAACTTGACAATTCCCCAAGCCAAAACAGCATAGACAATAATTGCAACCAGTGTTGACGGCTCAAAAATTGAAGTTGTTTCTACACCTTGGGTAAACCACCTACGAAATATCCCTTCAAAAGGCAAGATAAAAACTCCGGTTAAACCATAGATAAAACCCACAAAAGCGCTTGAAAGACTAGCGCCTATTAACTTAAAAACTAAACGAAAAGCCAGGAGTACTTCTATGATACCAAATAAAAAATAGACTAAATATTCTATAGTCTGGGAATTAGATGCTTCCCTTTTAACTGGAGTATTCACATTTGGGTTGACATTATTTTCTTGAGTAGTTATCGTTTCTTTTGTAAACTCTGCCATATTTTTTCACCTCCTTTTTTATATTTGGACCTTTTTTATTATTGTTTCTTTAGGTAAATAGTTGATTAAAGCTTTTTCTATAAAATTAGTCAAACTTAATTCCTCAACAATAGCTTGAGCTTTAACGTGCTTAACAATAGCAGGATTAATAAAAAGGGTTATTCGTTGTTTATCATTAGTTGTCATATTTCATATAGTACAACTAGTTGTATTACTTGTCAATGATTCGGGTGGAGTTAGTAGCGAAGTGAATTTTGCTGCTTCAACGCTTCATCAATTAAAAACACCTGATTTTTTCGAAGAAGAGGAAGTTTATCTTGAGTAAAAAAACCGTATTCAGATACTTCGTAAGTTGCTTTAAAATCACCACCAATTAAAACGCCTGTGTAGCACATGTCAAGACGAGCCGTATCACGATCGGTGCGAGTTTTTAGAGATTCATCCACACTAACTATCAACCCTGATTCCTCTTTGATTTCTCTTTCAAGTGCCTCGCGCGGATGCTCACCGGCCTTTAAATAGCCACCCGGTAAACTCCACGCGTGTGCTCGATAAATATGCTTAAAAAGAAGAATCTCATTTTTGTCATTAAAAATAATTCCAGTTACACCAACTAAAAATTGATCTTGAAGAAAACGCATTACTAACAATTGCAAACCTTTGGGGAGATGTAGTGCTTTCCAGAATTTGGCAAAAAATGTTTTCACAATGCGTTAGGATCTTCTGGTTCGACATTAGAACTATGTTTTAGTTTTTCATTTTCTAACTCTAACTGATGCACTCGTTTGGTTAGCTCAAGCACTTCATTCTTATTTTTTTTGATTGCATTGTCTTTGCCCCGAAGTGTAAAAGAGGTAGAAATTGCATGGACAAGATAAAGCAAATAAGATAGCACTAAACCAAACACCAAAGAACCGACAATCACATAAAAAAGTGGGATATCCGAAAAAACATATAGCCCTAAATTAACCGAAACGGGCATGAAGTTAAATTTTGATATATACACCAGGATTGACCCAACAACCAAAAGCAAGATTAAGATTAGCATAATAGCCTTTATTAATTACCTAATATTTTAATTATACACTTATTTATACTGATTTATTTACTGGTGGTGAGTGTCAAGGGGAAAACAATATTTTAGTGCTCCGACGGTAGGATTCGAACCTACAACCTTATCCTTAACAGGGATCCGCGCTACCATTGCGCCACGTCGGAATATTAAATAAACACTCTAATTATAGCTTTAAAATTAGTTTTTGGCAATTATTCTAAGTAATCCTGAAGTTTTTTTCTTCTGGAGGGATGTTTAAGCTTTCTTAAAGCTTTGGCTTCTATTTGACGAATTCTTTCACGCGTTACCCCAAATTCTTTACCAACTTCTTCCAAAGTCATGGATCGATAACCACCTAAACCAAATCTCATTTTTAAAACTTTACCTTCTCTTTCTGATAAAGTCTGGAAAACTTCTTCAATATTTTCTTTCAAAAATTGTTTAGAAGCCGAATCATAAGGTGACGGCTGATTAGTATCCTGAATAAAATCACCTAAAAATGAATCCTCTTCATCACCGACTGGTTTTTCTAAAGAAGTTGTTTCTTGGGCAATCTTAAAAATTTCTCGTACTCTTTGCGAAGTAATTTCTAATTTTTTACCCAATTCTTCGTCAGATGGTTCCCTACCTAATTCCTGCGTTAATCTTCTGGAAGTCTGAGAAAGTTTGTTAATGGTTTCAACCATGTGAACCGGAATTCTAATGGTTCTGGCCTGATCAGCAATGGCGCGGGTAATAGCCTGACGAATCCACCAAGTAGCATAAGTGGAGAATTTATAACCCCGACGCCAATCATATTTTTCCACCGCGCGCATTAAACCTTGGTTCCCCTCTTGAATTAAATCCAAAAAAGTCATCCCCCGACCTAAATATCTTTTAGCAATAGAAACGACTAAACGTAAATTTGATTGGATTAATTTTGCCCGAGCTTTTTTCTCACCCTTTTCAATTCTTTGAGCCAAATCAACTTCTTCCTCAGCTTTTAAAAGCGAAATTCTACCAATCTCTTTTAAATACATCCGTACCGGATCGGTTAAAACTTTGTCTCCAATCGTAGCCAACACTTCCAATTCTTTAGAAAGTTCATTAGTCGCTTTTTCATCTTCAGCAATTTCTTCCTCAGTAACGGTTTCAAAAACGTCAATTTTCTGTTCTAAAAGCTGGGTATAGAAAGTATCTAGTTGTTCTAACTGTTCTTCCGCATTAGGAAAAACTTTTAAAATTTCTTCCTGGGTGATAAAGCCCTGTTTTTTACCTTTTTCGATAAGCTTTTCAATTTCTCCCTTTATTTTAGAAGGTTTCTGTTTTTCTTTTTGATTTTTTTTCTTTTTATCCATAATTAATTACTTCTCCTCAAAAGACGAAAGTTTCGATGTTAAATCTCGAAACTCATTATTTAATTCTTCTGTTTTTTTCTGGTTTTCCGGAGAAAGTTTTTCCTCTTTTTCTAATAGCTTTATTGTACCAGAAATTTTCGTTAATTTCTCAACCAAATTAATTTTCTCCAAACGGGCAATGGTTTTTTTTATTTCTTCCTCAAATTTAACCCCATCTTCCATTAAATCACCCAAGTCAAATAAATAAAATTTATTGAAGGTTTCTACCAATTCTGACCCAATCATTTTTGCCAATTTTTCACTATTAATAATAGTATAGTTTTTAAAATAATCCCCTAAAATTTCTAAAATCTTAGAGAAACGATGAGTTTGAATTAAGCTAATTATCTTTTTCTTTTTCAAAATTTCCCATTGGCCTGACTGAAAAGCTAAAGACAAAAGATATTCTTCTAAAACTTCGCGATGAGATTTTTCTTTATCAATATTAATATCAGAGAAAATTGCCTTACCGATAGAAGGACTGCTTTGATTATTTTTTGTTTTATTAATTTCTTTAGTTACTGCTTCTTCGTTTACCTGTAAACGAGAAGCTAATTCGCGAACGTAATGGTTAAGAACAATTTCATTACTGATTTTAGCTAAAATTGGAACAATTTCATTACTGATTTTTCTTTTATCTTCAATTGTTTCTCCATTAAAACGAGCAAAAGCCGAATCCAAAAGATAATCATAAACCGGTTCCGCTTTTTTAATTATCTCTCGCCAATCAGAAGGGTTTTTCTGAGCAATTTCATCAGGATCTTTTCCGCCTTGAAGTTTGGCTACTCTTACCATTAAACCTTCATTCCCCGCTATTTCTATACCTCGCCTTGCCGCCGCATCACCAGCAAGATCTTGGTCTAAAGCCAAAATAATTTTCTGGGTAAAACGACTGATTAATTTTATTTGATTTTCTGTTAAAGCTGTTCCCTTAATAGCTAAAACATTTTTAACTCCAGCCTGAAAAGAAGAAATCATGTCCAACTCTCCTTCCACAAAAATTGCCTGATCTTTCTTTTTAATTTCATCTTTAGCTTCTGATAAACCAAATAAAAGATCGGATTTATGATAGATAAAAGTTTCCGGAGTATTAATATATTTAGCTTCTTGGGGATTATTTTGTAAAATTCTGCCGGCAAAACCACAAATATTCCCCCGTTGATCTTTTAAAGGAAAAATTAACCGGTCGCGAAAACGATCATAAAAACCGGAATTAGGACCTTTTATCGCTAAACCAGCTCTTTCTAAATCTTCAATACGATAGCCTTTTTTGTTAACTAAATAATTCTCTAAACTACGCCAAGAATTAGGAGCAAAACCAATTTTAAATAGTTCTAAAGAATTTTTATTAATACCTCTTCCTAAAATATAATTCAGAGCTTTTGCTCCAGTTGAATGATTAATTAAAAGATAATGATAATATTCCGCCGCTAAATGATTGATCTCATACAAAATTTGTTTATTTTTCTCCCCTTCCGAAAGTTGATATTGAGCTAATTTTACCCCAGCCCGCTTAGCTAACTCTTTAACGGCTTCGCCAAAATCAATATTTTCTATTTTCATTAAAAATTTGAAAATATCCCCACCATCGTTACAACCGCCAAAACAATGCCAAATTTGCCGTTCCGGTGAAACCATAAAAGAAGGTGTTTTTTCTGAGTGGAAAGGGCATAGACCTTTAAAATTACGACCGGCTTTTTTTAAAGGAACGAAACTGTTGATAAATTCAACAATATCAATTTTGTTTTTAATTTCTTCTAGTTGGTCCATAAGTTTTTGATAATTACCGCAGATCTTCCGCAAAATAAATGCAGACTTTTAGCGGAGGAGGTGGGATTCGAACCCACGAAGACCTTACGGCCTTACGCGCTTTCCAAGCGCGCCTCGTCGACCACTTGAGTACTCCTCCTAATTTTTTTACTCTTAATTTCAGAAAACTCTTTCATTCTCTTAATATGATGTAAATTATGTGATTCTATTTCTTTAAAATAACGTTTAATTTCATTAAATCTATAAAGATAGACCCCATGTTCCTTTAATTTAGCGCTAAAACCATTTTTTAATAGAGTTTTATAAAAAAATTCTATTAATGGTTTAGAATAATTCGTAAAAGCTAACCCCATATTAAAACATAAAAATCCTTTTATAGTATGACGATGATAAAAAACACATCCATCTGTATCCATTAACCCCCGCAAACAAGCCTTAGTATATTTTTTATTTTTTTTAATCCATTCTGGAACTTTTGCTTGTCTTAAAACTTTATTCCCCTTATCTAAACCAATTTTCTTTAGACATTCTATCAATTCGACACCTCCGATGCATATATCACAAACTTTATTTTTGCGATTAGTAAAATAATATTTTTGGGGAGATTCATTAAATATCTCTCCTATTAAACGAACAACAAATTCAATATATTCTGGCTCTGTTTCTTTATTAAGACTAATTTTCAATTGATGGTCAGTTATACCTCCATCTCCTAAGATAATACCTGCTAGTTCGGCTAATTTATCAGAATATTGTGGTAAAAGAAATTTTTTCCTTAAAATACAGTTTTGATAAAGCTCTGGATGTAATCTTCTCCTCAATTGAGATATTCTTCCTCCTTTTTTCCTACCTGCAACCGTTCCTAACGGCCCATATAATTCCATGCGTTTTAATGCTCCTTCTCTTGCTCCTTTAGATACATACCAGAAGTCCGGGATAACTTTAATATTTAAAGGTAGAGCAATGTTAAAAACTTTACTTAATTTTAAAAGAACATCTTCTGAGGCTGTAAATTTTTCTCTTCTCCAATCACGAATAGTTCTACTACTAATGCCACAAATTTTAGCTAAATCATCAATGCTAACACCAGAAATCTTTATTAGGTTTTTTATCCATTTCGATTGATCGCCTTTAGAGAATTTTATTCTTCCCACATATCTATTTTAAATAAAAATAGATAACTTTGCAACCTCTCCAGGACTAAGTTTTATTTTTAAACAAATCCACCCTTTGAGTCTTTTGCAATCTTTTGCCTTAAAACCTCTGCTTCCCTTAATAATTTTTGCTCTTTATCAAAAGCTAATCTTTTTTCAGCTTTGTTAAAACTAAGCCATTCAATTGCTTCTGTTTCTGACTCAAAACCGTCTTCACTTTCTTTTACGTATTCCATTAAATAAAAAATCACCGTTTTAAAAATCTTTTGCTTATCCTCTGTAAAAAAGAACTTTATTTCTCCAATTTTTTCCAAAATTTTTACTTCAATACCAGCTTCTTCTTTAACTTCTCTTTTAGCAGCGGCTACTGAACTTTCACTTTTATTAATTTTCCCTTTAGGGAAACGCCATTCTAAATGACCATTAGGTTTAATTAATAGCCATAAAAACCCTTTCTTCTCTTTACGAAAAACAATACCGCCGGCTGAAAATTCTCTTTTTGTTGTCATTAGTGCCCTTGGGAGGAATCGAACCTCCAATCTTTGGCTCCGGAAGCCACTGCTTTATCCTTTGAGCTACAAGGGCAATAAACAGGCTCCCTGTACAATCACTTAATGGGGCGGAGGGTACAGGAGTCGAACCTGTTAGAGATTACTCTCATTGGTTTTCGAAACCAACGCATTACCGTCCTGCCCACCCTCCAAAAAACATTTGTGCGACCACCCAGAATCGAACTGGGATCGGCGGTTCCGCAAACCGCTACTCTATCCGTTAAGCTATGGTCGCAATAAATTATTTTATAATTATTTTTCTAAAGGAATTTGCCGGGTTATCCATTCCCCAGCCCGGTCTGTCCAGCTTTTTTCTGGCTTTTCTTCAGGAAGATAAACAGCGAGGATTTTTTGAATGTCTTCTTTCTTCTTCTCACCTAAAAGCAAAAGCAAACGAAAAGGAAAACGATCAGAACCATCAACCAACAAAACATCTTGATTATTTTGCTCTTCAAACCAAAACCTTAATAAACGATCCCAAGTATAATTTTTACCACCGGTAATAATGCCTCTGTTAGTAATTTGATGTTCAATTTCCTCTGGTTGAGTGCGGGATAAAACGTAGGAGAAAAAAACCAAAGAAACAATCACCACGATCAAAAACCATTCTTGAATGAAAACCAAAATAATAGCTACTAAAAAAACAATCGCACCAATGGTAGCAAAACGCTCCCGGCTCAATCTTTTAAAAAGACGGGAAGATGAGCGCCAAATGGCCAGCACTTTTAAAGCTTCTGGTCTGTTAGCTGTTAAAGAACTTTTTTCTTCTTGTATTTTTGGGTCAGGCATCTTTTTACTTAAATTAATTATACCACTTGTTTATCACTTGCGGTGGGTACAGGGGTCGAACCTGTTAGGGATTACTCCCACGGGTTTTCAAGACCCGCGCATTACCGTCCTGCCCACCCACCTTATGCGGAGAGTGTGGGAGTCGAACCCACTCTGGGCTTGCACCCAGCAAGTTTAGCAAACTTGTGCCTTACCGTCCAGCCCACTCTCCAAACGTGTTTTATTATAGCATTTTTACCTACAAACCGTTAAACCAAAAACCTTTTTAAAACCGGATTTTTTAAGTGTTTTGGCCGCTTCTTTCAAAGTCCAGCCAGTTGTCCAAACATCATCAAAAAGTAAGATATTAGAATGCCGAGATATTTCGCCAGAAACAAGGTTCTGCCGAAGGCAGGTTCTTATTTGGATATTAGAAGCAATTTTAAAAACTCCATGAATATTTTCCTGCCGTCTATTGGCTTTAAGACTCATTTGCGGCTGAGTTTGTTTTTGACGGATTAAAATATCTGTCCTCATTTGCCAATTAAAATGTTTTGCTAATTTTCCCCCCAATAATTCCGACTGGTTAAAACCGCGCCAGTTCTCTCTTTGCCAATAAAGAGGAATTGGCAACAAAATGCTTTCACTATTTTTTTCAAGATAATTTAGTAGCTTAAACTTATCTTTATTTGCTTTGATGATACGTATCATTAGATTAGATAAATCTTCAATTAAATCCGTCATGAAATGATATTTTAATTTACCAATAGCCGTCTTAACAAAGCCTTCGTATGGAAATAAAGAAACTAATCCATCAATTGAATATCGATTTTGACAACGAGGATGAGCCAAACCATCAATCGCCGGTTTCTCACAAATTGGACAAATCAAAAAATCTAAGGGCTTTATTTTCCTCTGGCAATTAAAACAAAAATAGTTACCTTCACTTCCACACCCTATACAATGTCTGGGAAAAAGAAAATTTAAAAAAACCATTTTTACCACTAAAAAACCGCCTTTTATATCCGGCGGTTTTTATTAGTGGAGATGCCCGTGGTGAAACGGGGTCCGAAAAAAGTTTTTAAAAACATCTACAAGCTTAGTCAATTTTTAATTCTCGCTTTAACCTGATCCTGTTGACCGGAAAGTTAAAGTAAAGGTTAAATTTCTTAATTTTGCCAGCTAACCAACCAACAAAACTGCATCTTGGCTAAGTTTATGCCCGATTTATCTCACCAAGAGAAAATAAAAAGGACAACTCTTAAGCGTACGCCAAAGCGTAGTTAGGAGTAGCGTACTTATTAGATACGTTATTTATTTTTTTGATACCCGTTTACGAGAAGTATCATTCTCGGCTTGCCATTTTTAAAAGAACTTTCCCGTCGATGCTTACATCCCCAAAATTAAGTTTTTAATCCTCTTTTCCAATCTTTTTTCTTAATCGCTTCCCTTTTCTCGTATTTCTTTTTCCCCTTGCCAATAGCAATTTCCAGCTTGATATTATTGCGCTGAGTATAGCACGAAACAGGTACAATTGTCAATCCTTTTTGCTCAGTTAATTGGTTTAATTTTAACAACTGATTCTTATGTAATAATAATTTTCTGGCTCGATAAGGATCAATCCCTTCAACGGCAAAAGAATACGGATGAATATGTGCATTGAAAAGCCAAGCCTCGCCATCTTTAATTTTAATAAAGGCTTCCTCTAATTTAATATGACCACTACGAACTGATTTTACTTCAGCTCCATTTAAAACCAAACCCGCTTCAAATTTTTCTAAAAGCTCATAATTAAAACTTGCTTGACGATTGATAATTTTCATTAATTTATCTCCAACTCGTAAATTTTACTCCCTATTAATAAGAAGATCTTTTTTTCTGATTCAGAAATTATCATATCGCTAGCCTGATTAATATCTGACCAATCGTATTCTGATTGATATTCGCCGGTCTTATTAAAAATAACTACTCTGGAATTACCTCTATCCAAAACATAGAGTTTTTCTGTCTCAAAATTAGTAAAAATAATATTAGGATTAGCTAAAGGTTTTTTTAAACCGGTTAGGGTTAAATTTTCTTTTTGACCCTGTAAAAGCTTATTAATTTTACCGTCTTGATTTAAAACCCATAAAGAACCATCGATCGCCAAACTTGTAGCTTGAGAAAAATCCGTCGCGGTTTTTAACCAACTTTCTTTATTGCTGAAACCGCCTTCGATAGGAGAATATTTCCAAATTTCACCTTTTTTATCTAAAAGATAAAGGCTACCGTTAAAACCTTTAAAATCAATTATTTCCTGCCAATCACTATCTGTCTCAATTTTCAATTCCGGAATTTTCCCCCCCTGTAAAATCCCTTTACTGGTTAAAGCATAAATTGTTCCATTGACCTCAGCAATTAAATTTGCTCCTTCAATTTTTTCTCCTCCAAATAATATTGTTGATTTTTTATCTTTTATCCCCAACCCGTAAACTGCCTTTTGATTTTTATCCAGAATAATTATCTGGTCTCCGTTTAAAATTAGCTTATTCCCTATTGCCCCAGCCTTAATTAATTCTAAATCGAAAAAAACCTGGCCTTGAACCTGATGTTCTTTAATTGAATTAGCCAAAAGATTATTCAGCTCGTTTTTTAGATCAACGGCTTCTTGAGAAAAATCACCGGAATTTTCAATTTCATTTAAAAGATTTTCTGACTCTTGAAGAAGCTGCTGGGCTTTTGTCGGGTTAAGAGTTAATAAAGCCTTTCCCTCTTCTTTCCTTTCTTTAGCTTGTTGTAATAAAACTGTTGTTTGCAAATTTCCCCCAGAGTTTTTTCTCTGTTTCATACCAAAAAAAACACTAATTGCCAAAATTACCAATAACACTAAAGCTACGGTAAACATACTTCTTCCAGAACGCGAAGTTTTTCCTTCTTTACTTTGTAGGTAAATAATTCTTCTTTTAAAAAAGTCATCAAACCAAATAATTATCTTTGTAAATTTTTCTTTCCAATTAATTTTTGGCCACCAGATAATTTTTTCCCTAGCTACAATTGGTTCCTTAACCGCTGTAATAACTTGCTGGTTATTTTTATCTTCCGGTTCTTTTTTAAAAATCCGAAAAACAATCGCGGCCGAACTGCCATCCGGCTGTCCATGGACAAAAGGCGCTAAAATCTCCACCATTTCTTCAGGGTTAGAAGCAATTAAAGCTGTATTTATTGTTTCTTCATTAACTAAACGGAAAAATTCTTCTGTTCCTAACAGGAAAACATCATTTTCCTGCAAATGTCCGCTGCCGTTTTCTTCGTTTGTAAAAAGAGGAATTATTTGGTTTTGACGAAACATAATTAGTCGACCGTTATGTTTAATCATCCCGTATAAATAAGAACCGACTACCCCCACTGCAGAAATATCCAAATCAAATTCCGAACCTTCTTCTGCTTCCTGAATTACTTTATCAACCATTTTTTTTAACTGATTAAAAGCTGTTTCACTTAAATCTCCGTAATATTCTTCATGCAAACGGGAAACAATTTCCTTGCCAATGGCTGCCAAATCACCCAAACCATTAAAATTAGTTAAACCGATAGCAATAAGAAGATGACCTCGTTTGGCCAATTTTTCTTCATCTGTTGGAGAAAAAGTATGAACCCAAGAGCCTGATTTTGATGTCGGCGTCCCAACAATTTTGGCGCAGTGAAGCCAGAAATTATCCATAAATTAAAGCATGATCATGGAAATTAAAAATAGAAAAATAGCAATTCCCATGTGTATCCAAGCAAAAAGACGCAGAGGCCAGACGTACAAACCTTCGATTACTTCCACCATCATTTTTACCTGACGAATGACAATTGCGGCAAAAGCTAAATACAAACCAAAACCAATAACAAAAAGGATTTTAATTAAAAACCAAAAATCAAAAACAGGAGTAATTGATAAACTATGGATAAATTGATCAAAAGGCGTCATTTTTTATTTGTAAAAACAAACTTGTTTATTCGAGTCTTCGAGAACAAACTTGTTTACTCCTTTTTTATTCCTTCCGGAATTAAATCATTAATAATTTCTACTGCCTTGTCAGGACTAGGAATAGCTCCAAAAGAAATCTCCGGTAAAGTTCCGGCTGTTTGGATTATAACATCGCCATAATTTAAAAAAGAACGGATAAAACCGCCCACCTTCGAACTAAGATCCTCGACATTTTCAATCCGGCATTCACTAATATCTTTGTAAAGAATCGTAGGAAAATTAACGTCAATAATTCTTTCATTGGTAACGATATGAATATTAAAAAACCAGCTTAAAAAGCGCTCAAAAGCATTAGCAAAAGTTAAAAGATACCAACCAACAATAATCATTAAGCGAAAATTAAAAGGAATTGAGGCGAAACTAAAAATCCTAAACGCAAAAAAAGGAACAATAGCTAAACAAAAAGTCATAATTATCCAACCAACATTGGTCACAAAATGACGGCGTAAAAATAAAACAATTTTTTCATCGCTTTCCTGAGATTCATAACGCAAATGATGAGGACGAAGGGCAAAAGCGGTTAAAAAACCAAAGTTTTTTTTAGCTGAGGCCGGCATAGAAACATTGTTTAAATTAATCTTTTCTTCTTTCGGTTTAGATTTTGATGGAGTTACAAAAATATCAGGCATATGTTCATTTTAACTCTTCCCCTATTCAGAAACAAGTTTATTTATTGCCTTAAAAATATTCTTATTTTTTCTCAATGTTATAAAAAGCAAACCCCTTTTGAGGAATAGATAAACGTCCGGGAGCTCTTAAATTGAAAGCCTTTTTAAATTCAGCTCCCGACAAAGAAACTCCATTAATAGTGACATTATTTGTATTTCCGTCACCTTGAGAAACAGAAACACTATTAGCAGAACTTATACCACCCTTTCCGGAAACGAGATTTTTTAATTCATCCATGTCATAAGGATTTCCACCCCAACAAGAAGTCGTTACCGGAGTAATTCTTGATGTATCAATACCATCAGTTTTTAAAGCAATAGCTGCATTAACAATATCAGCCATCTCCTGAGGAGAAAGCCACGCGTTTGATCTTCCGCATTTATCAGAATTGACACTGTAGGCCTGTGTATACCAAGCTTTATATAACCAAGGCGATCCCCCGATTTTGTCATAAGTATTATCAATAAAGTTTCCTCCTCCGGAACCGTTAGTGGTATCCCAACCAATAGGACTAGCATAACCACCATGAGTGGAGGCATAATAAGTCACCACATCTTCCAAAACTTCTCCTCTAGTTGATTGCACAGCTTGACGCCAAGCCTCTGGAGGATTTGCGGCTTTTCCTGAATTAAACACTTGGCATGCTTCTGAAGTACAAATACTTTTTCCTTGAGTTTTGTAACGATAAGCATAAGTTCTGGCCGCCACCGCTTGAGCTTTTAGAGCATCCATGTGCCAAGAAGAAGGCATTTCCGCAATCCCCATTAGATATTTATCCTCAAAGTTCATCGGCGCGCCGTTAACAATTATGTCTCCACCAGTATCTTTATTTACTGGCTCCTTGCCATAATATGCCTTAAGAATTGTTTTGTAATTTTGGCCACTTTGAGCCCGGCCCCTAGCTCCATACTGGCTCATGCCTTTCCGATGAGTGAAAGCTCCAAAAGAAAAGACCGCAAAATATCCGGAAGGTGCCGATTCTCGAAAACCTTTAATGGAAGCGTTGTAATCATCGGCTAGCTCGATATCTCCGATGGAAGCAATAAAACTTCCGCTTCTGGCATTTATAATTTCCTGCTGTTTAGCAGTTAAAGCCGCAATTGTTTGATTAACCTGACCAATATAAGTATCAACTTTCTTCACCTCATTTCTAAGTGTAGCTGTATCTTTATCTAATCTATTTTTTGCACTACTTAATAGTTGTTTATTGAGCTCTAGTTTTTGTTTATCATCATTTAATTTTTTTAATTCTTGCGAAGTTGTCAGAATTATCTCTTTATCTTTCTCTGTTGTCGCCCGTCGATATGAAAGCTCTCTTAATAAATCATTAGCCGTAGAAGACAAAAAGATAACAAAAAGAGAATTCTGACGGCTCCTTTTATAAAAATCTCTGACTCTGGCAGCTAAAAGTTCTTTTTGAAATTCTAAATCAATTTCTCTTTGAAAAATTTCTTTCTCTGAGTTACTAACTTTTAATTCAATTACTTGAATTAATTTTTTAGTTGTCTCTAAATTTTTTTCTAATTTAGCTAAATCTTCTTTGTTTTTATTCTGAGCTGGCAGTCTGGCATCAATATCCTTTTGACAATCAGCTTGAGCCAATTGCAAAACCCCAATATCGGTGCTGTCTGGCATTTCACAACTAGCAAAAATGAAACGAGAAAAATTAAAAAACAAAAAAATAAAACTGATAGATAAAACACTAATAGAAGTAAAAATCCATTTTCTCCTCATTATTTTAGTATAACATTTCAACTTCCTTGATTATTAGTTTTATCTGATGCTAGAATAACAATAGAATGAAGAAAAAAATAATTATTTCTATTTTTGCTTCTTTAATTTTCTTATTTTCGCTTAAACAAATTACTTACGCTTGTTCCTTTTCTGCTCCTAGTTCTACAAATCCTAACACAAAGATTAAAATAGTAACTTCTGATATCCCAAGTTGCGGCGATGGTTATTGTTCTGCTTTTGTGGTATACGATAGCAGCGGAAAAGAATTTAGTTGTAATTTTGTTGATAGCGGTCTAAACACTCGTGAAATAACTAATTATCCATCTAGTGGCGACTCAATAACAATTTCAATAGAAAAAAGAGCAGCAGATACAACAAGTTATACAGCTTTAAATAACCAATCTTGTTCAAATGAAGAAAATCTAGGTGAATATTGTTCTTACCCAATATCCCTAGGAGGAGTTCCTGCTACTGATAAGTCTAAACCGTCATCCTGTAGTGCTTCTTTTATGGAAGGGCAAGTTAATTATCTTACGATTAATTTTCAAAATGCAAAAGGATATGCCTACTATGTCATTGATCCTACCGGCAATAAACAATATACTGGATCAGTTTCCAGTAATTCATATCCCATTCAAATCGGAGAAAATTGGCCATCGGGGGGATATACTGTCCAAATTGTAGACGCTTCAACTTCAACAGTAAAAATTATCGCCTCCTGTACCTCATCAAACTCTTATAGCGGTGTTAGCGCATTAAATAAATTAAATGAAGAAATGTTGAACATCCCCCATAAAACCTTTTTTGATTTAACTACTAAAGTTAATACTATCATTTGGTTTTCTGTAAGAATCGCTGGTGGTATCGCTTTTCTTTTGATTATCATTGGCGCTTTTCAAATTATTCTTTCTGCCGGCAACCCGGATCGTGTTAAAGCCGGTAAAGAAATGATTACGGCTGCTTTGGCCGGACTTTTTTTAATTATTTTTTCCATTTTTATTTTGAAATTAATCGGAGTTGATATTTTACAAATTAAAGATTTTACTGGGTAAAACAAGAGCCTATCGAAACGACAGAATCTTGTTTTTTCTCCGCCAACTGGCGAATTAAAATGAATAAATTAGCTTTGATGTTTCCAGGAAACAATACTATTAATGACCCGTTAAACGATAGATTTACCAACCTTGGCTCTTTTTTTAGTGGTGAAACAAATATTTTAAATTATGTTTTTGTTTTTGCCGGTTTAACTCTTTTTATCTTTTTAATTATTGGCGGCTTTGGCATTTTAACTTCTGCCGGCAGTCCGGATAAAATGAAAGCCGCTCAAGGCAAAATCACCAGCGCTATCATTGGTTTTATTATTATTTTTGTCTCCTATTGGCTAGTAAGAATTTTGGAAATTATGTTTGGAATCAATATCTTGGGATAAAATTACTTTCCGAAGTTTCTTTTTCTTTTCTGGTATTCAAAAATCGCTTTATCCAATTCCTTTTCGTCAAAATCCGGCCATAAAGTATCAGTAAAATAAAGTTCTGAATAAGACATTTGCCATAAAAGAAAATTAGAAAGTCTTACTTCTCCTCCAGTACGAATAATTAAATCCGGATCCGGCTCGCCGTTAGTATAAAGAAATTTACTGAAATTTTTCTCGTTTAATTTTTGAGGCGGGACTTTTTCTTTAATAACTTTCCTAATTGCCTCAATAATTTCATCGCGACCACCATAATTTAAAGCTAAATTAACTTTTAACCTCTCGTTCTTTTTAACGATTTTTAGAATTTCTCCAATTGCTTGGTAAACTTTACGGGGGAAAGCTTGAAAATCACCTAAAACTCCTAACTTTATTCCTTTTTGTTCATAATCTTTTTTCCTGCTTTTAACACATCTAATAATCAAATCGAAAATACCCTTAACTTCTTTTTTAGTTCTTTTCCGCCAGTTTTCAGTAGAAAGAGCGTAAACAGTTAAAGTTTTAATCCCCAAATCTAAACAATGATCAATAATTTTTTCTAAATTTTCCGCTCCTGCTTGATGACCTTCTTCCACATTTAAACCACGTTTCTCTGCCCATCTCCGGTTCCCATCCATAATAATACCAATATGTTGAGGAATAATTTTCTTATCAAGATTAATTTTAGTCATTATTTAAAACAAGAATCATTTCGTCAGAAACAAGGTTCTGCCGAAGGCAGGTTCTTACCAAAGGCAAGGTTCTGCCGAAGGCAGGTTCTTATTTTATCACCTTTAGTTTAAATAACAAAGTTAAAATGATTTGACACTTATAGCTAAGAGTTGATAAACTTCAATTGTGGAAAAACTATTAGCTACTATTGATATTGGTAAAGAGTTTAAAATTAACGGAGAAACCGGTATTGGGCAAATTGGGACTGTTGGGAATATTATTTCCACTTTATTACAAAATATTTACGTTTTAGCCGGTATTATTCTCTTCGTCCTCTTGATTGTCGGCGGGCTTAGTTTTATTATGGGAGCAGGAGAGGAAAATCCGGAAAAAGCTAAAAAAGGTAAACAAGCAATTACCGCTGCTTTAACTGGTTTTGTCATTATTTTCTGTTCTTATTGGATTATCAGGATTATTGAAATCATTACCGGTATGAATATCTTTAATCCTAATTTTTAAAAAAACAAAATAAACAAGTTTGTTTTAATAAATAAAATAAATTTTGTTTTTACAAATAAAAATGAGTGATATTTTCGGCAAAATCGAACCACCATCCTTTATATCTAAGGATCCTTCAGGGATGATTACTCTTTTCAATAATATTCTCAGATTATTAATTGTTGTTGGTGGTATCTATACTCTTTTAAATTTCATCCTAGCTGGTTTTCAGTTTATCAGTGCTGGCGGTGACCCTAAAAAAATTGAAGCTGCTTGGGCAAAAATTTGGCAATCAATGATTGGTCTTTTAATCATTGTCGCCTCTTTTGCTTTAGCCGCTTTATTAGGACAAATTCTATTTCATAGTCCAACAGCCATTTTAAATCCTGTAATCTACGGACCTGGGGGGAGCCAAACTCAATGATTATTAACATTCTATTAAGTGAAAAATTTGAACCTCTTGGAACAATTGGTGAAGGAGAAGGTTTAGGCCCTTGGGCTCAACCTACTAATCCTGGAAATATTATTGCTGATATTATCTCAAAGGGCATTGGGCTCTTAACTATAATCGCTGGTATTTGGTTTTTATTCCAAACGATTATCGCTGGTTATAATTATATGAGTGCTGCAGGCGATAAAGCTCGGATTGAAAACGCTGGACATAAATTAACTAATTCCCTAATAGGTTTAGCCATTGTTGTTGCCGCTTATGCCATTTTAGCTTTAATTGGTAAATTCTTAGGCGTCAACTTTTTAGATATTGGCGGAGCGATCACAACTATTTCAAAATAAAAAATGATTAATTTTACTTTTATCCAAAATCTAATACCTAAAATCTATGCTAAAATTCCTTCAGATGCCAATATTGGCGTTTCAAAAGAGGGCGGAATAATTGAAAACCCAGTTATTAATCCCGCCTATGGAACTGGTGGCAATGGCGCTAAAATTATCGGCAGCTTGATGTCTAATATCTTCATGGCTATGATTATTATTGGCGTTATTGTTCTTGTGATTATGATCATTTGGAGTGGTATTGCTATGATTTCTGCTGGAGGCGAAAAAGAACGTATCCAAATGGCTCAAAAAAGGTTAACCTATGCTATTACTGGTTTTATAATTTTGATTTGTGTCTTTGCTATTGCTAGTTTTGTTGGAGGATTCTTGGGTTTAGATTTTTTGAAAACTTTGAATTTACCTTTTCCAACGGCAAAATAATGTCCCCTATCAATAATAGATAGGTTGAAAAATCATAATAAAAGATTAAAATTAAAAAAATAGAAAAAATATTTTAACAAGAAGGGAGGTGAAAACCATTAAAAATCTTAAAAAATTATTACCAGCGGTTGCTTTCGCTGCTGAAGAAATTAAATTAGGCCCAACTGATCAGTTTGCTCGCTTGGGTGAATTAACTATTCCTAGTATTGTTGCCGGAGCTATTAGAATGCTTTTAGTTGCTGCTGCTTTAATCGCCTTTGTTTTCTTGATTATTGGCGGTATAAAATGGATTACTGCCGGAGGCGATAAAGAAAAAACAGCTGGAGCTCAAAAAACTCTGACATCAGCTTTAGTCGGCTTAATTATTGTTTTTGCATCTTGGGCAATTATTAGATTAATTGAAACCTTCTTTGGTATTCAAATCTTAACCTTAACTGTTCCGACTATTTAATAGAAAGTTTTAAAAAGGCAAAATAAATATGGACAGTTGTTCTGAAAATGGGATCGCAACGTTGGCTTGTATTGAGGTTATTATTAAAAACCTTTTTAATATTGCTTTTAGGCTATTAGGTATCGCCGCTTTTATAATGTTGATTGTTGGTGGTTTTCAATATTTAACCGCTGGCGGTGACCCTAAAAAAACTCAAGCAGCCAGTAGTACTTTAACTTATGCTATTCTTGGCTTAGTTATTGTTATTGTGGCTTGGTTTATTCTTCTTTTTGTAGAAAAATTTACTGGAGTACCAGTTACTCAATTCAGTTTACCCTTTTAAATGAAAAAATTACTGCCTTCGCTGTTGATATTTAATGTTTTCTTTTGCCTTTTTATTATCAAAACTAGTTATGTTTTAGCCGCTTCTGATACAACTACTGCGAGTGAGGAAAAAACCGAATGTGACCCTAATCTTAGTGAATCAACTGCTAAAAGTTCCTGTCCGGCTGGCTGTAATCTTTGTATGGATCGGGTAACCACAACTTCTTCTTGCGCCACTACTTTTAATCTTTATACAAAAGTAGAATATTCCGGTAAGGATGAAAAGATAATAAAAAGAGATCTTAATTTTGTTGTTGACCCTAAAGAAGCTGGAGCTAATGTCCCTTTTGTTGGTAAAGCTGGTGAAGAGGATGAAAATAAATATCTAGCTGACTATTTTGAAGGAACAAATGAATATTATGTTAATTATGGCGATCAAACAACGCTTACCAACTATCAAGGAGTATTAAGAAAACTAACCCCATCTGGATATCAAGACCAATTAAAAAAGCAATTAATTGCTAGGGCTCCTCTAACCCCTGAGAAAGGAATACCTCTTGAGGTAGACCAAATTCATAATTATCAAGTCCAATATATTGGCCGTCTTTGTTGGGATGTCCCCTTTTGGATGGACGCCGGTCGTTTTGTTTTTAATGAAATTGTAAATTTAGTTACTAATACTCTCACTAACACTTTCATTAATGCGTTTAACACTCTTAAAGATAAACTTATTAATGCCCCCATCGCCTGGCTTAATAATAATTTTGACACAGAAATTAAAAGTATTCCTGATGCAAATATCCAGATAGATTTAAAAATTGCTGGCTACGGTCATTATTGTCTTTATGAAAAACCAGGAGTAGGATGGCTCCTTGTCAAGAATTTAAATTTACTACATTCTGTTCCCGGTCTAGGAAAACTTCAAGAAATCTTAACTGATACTTCACAAAAAATCCCTGGATTAGTTCATTTTTCCTCAACAGAAAATTTAGAAACTATTGAAGAACCCCTATCGGTAATTGCTGA
Source organism: Candidatus Shapirobacteria bacterium (assembly GCA_026395335.1). GTDB lineage: Bacteria > Patescibacteriota > Microgenomatia > PFEM01 > JAPLYW01 > JAPLYW01. The sequence continues at coordinate 2,998 of JAPLYW010000027.1, read as the reverse complement.
ACATTTACCTCCAGACCCTGCCGATACAGAAAATTACCAAAAAGAATTTCTTGCTTGGAAAAAAAGCGGACCAGAAAGTGGCCAACAAGAAGGTTATTGGTATCGTTTATGGCAAGCTGTTCCAATGGTAACCCGTGAAGTTAGTATTGGAGAAATTAAACCCTATACCGGTATAGGAAATGCTGACGATCTTGTAGATAATGTAGATAATCGTTTAATAAAAGTTCCCCATTTAGCCCGTCTTTATGAAACCAGTAAAATAATCAATAATATTCTTATACCAACTAAAACAGAGGGAACTGAAGCGTTACCAACAACTCCGGAAATTTCAGAAAACGAAACACCAACTGAATGTATCAAGGAAAATTATTTAACCGGTGATGGGGATACCCTTTGCTGTCAAGCAATTCCCGGTAAGGTTACGGCAGAATTCGAAAATCCTCTTTATGAAGAATGTCATCAAGGGCTTGATGATATTAAGGCAAAATGTAAAGCCTTGCCAACAGCCGCAAAAGCAGCGATAGTATCTTGTAATCAAGAAGTTACTGAACTTGAAAATAAATGTAACGCAACTCAAATTGAAGAATTCAGCCAAGCGGTTGGTGTTAAAGTTTCCCATCCTTTTTTAGACGAAATTTGGCAAAATACTATATATCCCACAACTGGTTTTTTTAATATTTTCCGGCCTAACGGAACCTCGGCTTTTGAAGATATCGATGCCGCCACAAATATCAGTTATTCCAGTTCAAATAGTGAAATTTCTCCCCAACAAGGCCTATTATATTACCCTCATCTAGGTGGAGTTCAAAAAGCAAAAGAACAAATTGTCAATCAAACATTATGGCCATACAAAAAGTAATAATAGTTGAATTTAAGTAATTATTAATGTTATCTTTTAATAAGTAATATCTGCCATGTTAAATAATTTTTCAAAATTAAAAAAAATCATCCTTATTAATCTTATTTTCATCCTTTCATTTTTTGTTTTAGCTAAACCTTCATTTGCCTATACAGGTACTGAAGGCCCCGGGTACTTTATAGAATTTCAAGAAGCACTCGGATCATCGGATATGAACCTTCAAAGCTTTGTCAATGAAACTTTTAAAGCTGTTGGCGGTTCCATATTTAATTTTATTATCGGTCCGATAAAATGGACTTGTGATTTATTTAAGGATGGAGGAGACAGTAGCTGCTTAAGCCAAGGGGATAATACTAAATTTAATGGTCTTCTTCCTACTAGCATTATGCTCTTTTCTGGCATTTATCAATTCCAACCAGCTTCTGGAACACATTACTTAGCTGATTTAGGAAGAAAGATTGGTGTTATCCAACCTACCTTTGCGGTAGCAAACAGTTTTAATAGTTTTACAGCTATGGAACCTCTTCAAAAAATCTGGACAAAATTTCGAGACTTTTCCTATATTATTTTTGCCATAATTTTGGTGGCTATGGGTTTTGCGATTATGTTTAGGGTTAAAATTTCACCTCAAGCCGTAATTACTATCCAATCGGCTTTACCAAAAGTTGTTATTGCTTTAATTTTAATTACTTTCTCTTACGCAATTGTTGGTCTTATTTTAGATATAAGTCTTTTTATAAATTCAGCTATAAGCGGTATTTTTATTGATATATTTTCGGATGATTTTGGTGAAAAATTCGGCTGGTTATTTAATTTCTATTATCAAGCTATGGGTTCAGCCCCAACAGGGTTACAACCTTTAGTCCCATTTATGGCAGCTCAAGTTTGGGGCTCAATAGCAACTACAGCCTTTTTCATCGCCTCAGTCTCTTATTTCGGAGGAATTGGTATTCTTGTTTTACTTATTCTCGCTCTTCTTATTTACTTATTCTCGCTCTTCTTATAGGTATTGCTTACTTACGCGCTCTTTGGGTTTTAATTAGAGCTTTTGCTATGATTGTTATTAACTTGATTTTTGCTCCTATAAGAATTCTCATGGGCGTTCTACCCGGTTCCAATGCTATAAGTGATTGGTTTAAAGACTTAATTTCCAATGTTGCTATTTTACCTGGTATGCTTTGCTTATACTTTGTTGGTAATTACTTAATTTTAGATGGAGTCGTTAAGCCTGTTAGAATGATTGGTGAGGGGCTTTTAGGAAGTGGCTTTGGAATATATGGTGGTTTTTGGATAATCTCAAATTTCTTTTTACCAATTATAGGAATTTTTATACTTTTAATGATCCCTAAAGTTTCTGATATCATTCAATCTTTCATAACCAAGAAACCGTTCCAATATGGAACAGCGATTGGTCAAGCAATGGGCCCAATTACCGGACCAGTCAAAGCGGGTGCTGGAATGGCAACAAGTTATGGGAAATCATATATCACTTCCATTGGCTCAGAAGCGGGGAAAGCTTGGTGGGGTAATAGACACCCGGCTGAAGAAACAACAAATATTGAGGCTACAAAAAAAGCTGGTGAAAAACCAACAGGAGGCCCAGATATGATCTTTAAAGATTCTAAAAAAACATGAAGGAAAACAGAAAATAATGAAAAATGATACAAAAAATCAAAAAAAAATAAATAATAAAAACGAAACTACTCATCAAGAAGCAACTAAAAGAGCCGGATCTTTACCAAATGGTGGACCCGATAAATCATGGAAAGATTTTAAGATTACGCGGAATAGGTCCTAAAATTTAGGCTTAAAATTAACGCTGAATCTCTCTGAAGTAAGTTTTACGAATCTACTGTTGAAATCAGTCGCTTTCATAATCCAATTCCAATCCTCTTGATTTAAAAAAGTTCCTTTTTGTTTTGATAAAACATCTTGAGTAACTGCTTTTTTTAGCTGAAGGAAAGCATTAGCATCCCATTCCAAATAAAAATCTTCTAAAGCGCAATCTACTATCCCAGCTATCCAGTTTAATCTTAGTTTTTTATCTCCATATTTTTTATAATCTGCTTGAAATTGCTCGAATTTATTAAGACGTTCTTCAATTTTATCTTTTTCAGTTGAAGGTTCTTCTTTATTAAT
>JAPLYW010000019.1 GCA_026395335.1 Candidatus Shapirobacteria bacterium | reverse complement strand
CGATGAGATTGGGTTGATAGGTACCTAAAAACATAAGTTATTTTCTCCAACTTTCACCATTTATATCCATTTTGATACACTTTAATATGCGTGTCAAGAGGAAGTTTTTCACAAAATCACCACGAAAAGATTTTTATAACCCACAATCAAAATTTAAAGAAGATTTTATTCAGTGGCGAAGAAAGTTCCCAAAGAGTTAACTGTTCCGATTAAATTCCCGTTATCAATTTTAACACCTGTTTGCTCAATAGAAGATTTACCGTTAAACAAAAGTAATTTAGCTGTATCAAGCTGTTCATCCAAACCTAAAGTTAAAGATACATTTTTTACCGTTGAAGACCCGGCAGTAAAAATTCCATATGGACCACCGACAACCTTAGCGGTAATCTCTTCAGGCAAACCAATGGTAGACATCGTTAAATAATAAGTAGTTGAGGAAAATTTGCCGTTTAATTTAAATTTACCGTCCATAGAAACTAAATCCTGCTTACCCTGTTGTAAATGAAAATCTGCCGTAAATTTTCGTACTCCGTCTGTTCCACGAAAACGCAAAGTTAAAGTTCCCTCTTCAACTCCTTCATCATATTTACAAACGTCTTTAGAACAACTGCCTAAAAGCATTTTGCGTGAAACGTTAGTTTCACCGTTAGTCTCAATTGAACCGATCACTCCTCGCGACAAACCCTGGCTTAAATAAACTAGTTCATATTCAATTGTTTTGGTATTCTTAATCCGATTAATTTCCATCGTAAATTCTTTGCCATCAGCCCGTGGGATTAAAACAACAAATGGCCGATCAGCTAAAGGAGTCTCTATCGTTGTTTCCTGAGTTTTTTTATTTCCTAAAGTATCTTCTTCAGTAACTTTATTTTTGTTTTTTATAAACAGAAAAGAACCAACCCCAATTCCTATTAAAATAACTATTATTAGTAAAATTAACCAAATTTTTTTCATTACAGTTTAGTTTGAAAAAATTCTTTCAATTTGTCAATAGCAATTCTTTCCTGTTTCATTGTATCTCTATCCCTCACAGTCACCGCTTTGTCTTTTAAAGTATCAAAATCAACTGTTAAACACCAAGGTGTGCCAATTTCATCTTGGGCATAATAACGTTTACCGATATTCCCCCGGTCATCCCAAGCCACATTAAAACAAGTTTTCAATTCATTAAAAATCTTTTTAGCCTGATCAACCAATTCCGGTTTATTACGCAATAGGGGGAAAACCGCCACTTTTATCGGCGCCACTTTAGGATGAAGAGCTAAAAATACTCGGGTTGTATCTTTGTCTTTTTCTTCTCGATAAGCATCAAATAAAAGAAAAAGAAAAGTTCGATCAACTCCACCGGAAGTCTCCACAATCCAAGGTAAAAATTTCTCATTAGTTATCGGGTCAGTATAAGTAAAATCTTTGTTGGCAAATTTACCATGGCGGGATAAATCCCAATCACCACGCCAATGAATACCTTCCCATTCACTCCAACCGAAAGGAGTCTGATATTGAATATCAAAAGCCATTTTAGCGTAATGAGCTAACTCGTCTTTACCATGCTCATGAAATCTGATTTTATCTTTTTGGGTAATTAAGCTTTGATACCATTTCATTCTTCTTTCTTTCCAAAAGCCAAACCACTTTTCCATTTCTTTAGGATTGGTAAACCATTGCAAATCCCATTGTTCAAATTCACGCTGACGGAAAAGAAATTGTTTAGGGGTGATCTCATTACGAAAAGCTTTACCAATCTGGACAATCCCAAAAGGAATTTTTAAATGCGTGGCATCCAAAACGTTCTGGTAATCCAAATAAATATTTTGGCAAGCTTCACCCCGCAAATAGGTTTTGTTTTTTTCACCTTCGACTACTCCCAAAGAAGTTTCTACTAAAAGATTAAAACGTCGCGGTTCAGTCAACTCACCACCACATTCCGGACATTTTTTATTTTTAAGTTTAGTACTTAGATCTTTTAAAAGATCTTTATCAGTCGCTCCTTCTTCAATATCCATACCTTCCAATAAAGTATCTGCCCGAAATCTTTTTTTGCATTTTTTACAATCAACCAAAGGATCAGTGAAGTTTTCTAAATGACCGGAAGCTTCCCAAACTTTAGGATGAGAGATAATCGCCCCGTCAATACCTACCACATTTTCTTCACCTCGTGTCATCTCCTCCCACCAAAGTTTTTTAATATTGTTTTTCATCTCCACCCCTAAAGGTCCATAATCGTAAAATCCCTGAACGCCACCATAAATCTCCGAATTTTGAAAAACAAAACCGCGTCTTTTACAAAGACTGACAATTTTTTCCAGAATTTTATCTTGTGCTAAATTTTCCATTTTTATAAACTATCTGTTTCAAATATAGCCTATCAATAAGCCGGAGTCAATTCAAAGTTGCTTTAAAATTTTCGGACTGTTCAATTTTTTTTCAATAATGCTTTCGATATAAACTCTTAAACTGCCTGGGGTTTTAGCAAAAACTTCGGGTACGCCAAAACCCAGCTCATTTAAAAGTTTTTCTTCAAATTCTCTGACTAAAGAAAAATTATCTTTTAGATTCATCGTTTTAAAATATTCTTCTAAAAGATTAAAAACAATTTGATTGGGCTGATTGTCCGGAGTTAATTTATCAACTAATTCACAAAAATAATAAGCCAGACCAACTTTATTTAGACTTTTTCGCCAAGATTTAAATAAGTTTATTCCCTGAGCTTCAGTCACAATATCCAAGTTTTTACCCTTAACTATAAACAAAACAGTATGATTAAAAAGTTCTAAACTTCCTGCTTTACGACTAGTAAGTTTTCTAACACCTTTAGCTATAGCTCTAATTTTCCCATGGTATTTGGTATAAACAGTGATGATTTTATCTGCTTCACCGTAATTATTTCTTTTGAGGATAATCCCTTCGGTTTTGAAGGTTTTTTGTTCGCGCATTAAAGTTTAAACTCGCGATCAGTTGTTAAATCAAAAGTTTCGGTCTTATTACCTAAATTGATAATATTTTCATAACCATAAGTTCCAGGCTGTTTTTGAATTAAAATTTTATAAGGTTGATTTTTATCAACCTTGAAAGGTAAGCGATATTTGAAGGTTAATTGGGCTTTGCCTTCAGGTCTTAAAGGTGATTGATCACCATAAAAAGCTTCAAAAACCGTTTTACCTAAATCTTCATAAGTTTTAGCGGCGACTTCAGAACCTTTAATTTCAATTAGTTCACTGCCTTTAGGAACATAAACTCGAACCCAATCACGATATAAACCATTTAAACAAAGTTCACCTGCTTCTAAATTACAATTAGAGGCCGGAGCTGGGTTTTTATAGTCAATCGTCAAAGTTTTAGTTACGGTTCCATCATTAGCCACTTCAATATCTTGAGTAAAAGATTCCTTAATAAACATATTGGATTTAGCTCCCGCGAAGTTACAGTCGTTAACATGTAAATAATCACCGTCATATTCTTTAATACGACCACCGGCATTTAAGGCTTCCATTGTTTTTTGAATATTTTCATCAAAAAAATAAAAAAGCATGTGTTTTTCAGCAATATCTGTAAAAATTGTATTCATAAATAGTGGCCATTGTTTACGGGGAGAACCCATGGCATTTAATAAAATTGAATGCATCAAGGGTCCAATAATTCCTTTTCTTTCTTCTTTCGTACCTGCTATTGGCTTATCAGAATAAAGTTCCAACTCATAAAAAACTTGAGGACAATTACAACGTTTATCATTCTCAGCGCTAAAATTACCAAAACCACTAACTCCAATCGGCCCGATTACTTTAAGTAAATCAACTAGAACTTTTGTATCTACAGCAATAATCCCATCAACAGTACCGCTACCTTCCACTTTTTCGTAATTTTCTATAAAAATATCCATAGAAGATTTAAAATCCGGGGATAAATTCATGTCCCTCAAATGCCAATTAAAAACATTTTTATGATAATTTAAAATTGCTTCTGGAGCCTTCAGACGGTTACCGAAACGATCATCTAAACTATAAATATCATGAGAATTACTGGTACTAAACTTACCATTTTGTATAGATAAAATTGCGTAACCAGTTAAAAAACCACCAGTCGGTCTTAACTCAGCATCATTTTGAAAAAGAAGAAGATAATCTTTTTTATCAGGAACACCTAAAATAGGCTTTAAATAGCCAATAATTGGCTTAACTTCTTTAACCGTCTTGGCTATACCATCAATAGTAGAAATCAAAGAAACAACATTTTCTCTTATTTTTTTACCAAAAAGGGTTTTAGGATAACGACTAGGCTGAATTTTATCAATCTCCCCCTGAGCTAGATCAAGTTTTTCGCCGATTTTATCTAAATTAGGCTGAATTTTATCTAAGGTATCTAAAACTGTAGTTAACCGCTCTTCAGTTGTCATTGTTGCATTATTTTTTGTTTCTTTTTCAACCCCATTCAGGCCTAAAAGATCAGAATAAGGTTTTAAAGATTCCACTACTAAATCCCCTGCACCTAAAAGATAACGAGCGCCATTAAATAAACTTTCTCCATCCCGATAATAATTATTTCCAAAAGGAATAATTTTTAACCATACCATTTTTTTATAGCTGGTGTTTAATTTTTCAAATTCGGTTTTTGTACTGGCGATTTTTTCAACCGCTTTATTTATATCTTGAGCCTGAAGACCTTCGTAAATTCCTTTTGCCTCAATTGATAGGACTGAAGCCTGTTTTTGCATCGCTAATAAAGGAACCGCCATAAAGAAATACAAAAAACCTGCCAAAATAATAATTATCCCGATAGTGAT